>CAYXXL010000328.1:0-3774 GCA_964469025.1 uncultured Fibrobacteria bacterium | reverse complement strand
GCCCGCGTTCGCGAAAGGCGCGGACATCGGCTGGCTTTCCCAGATGGAAGCCTCGGGAACCCAGTTCCGCGACAGCACGGGAGCGCAGAAGGACCTTCTGACCATCCTGGCGGAGAAGGGGATCAACTCCATCCGCCTGCGGGTCTGGGTGAATCCCTCCGCCGGGTACTGCAACAAGGCCGATGTGGTGAAGATGGCCGCGCGCGTCCACCGGGCGGGCTTTCGGGTGATGATCGATTTCCACTACAGCGACACCTGGGCCGACCCCGGCAAGCAGACGAAACCGGCCGCTTGGGCCAGCTACACCACGGCGCAGCTGGTGCAGGCCGTGGCCGCGCACACCACGGATGTGCTCACGGCCCTGCGCGATTCCGGCGTGACTCCGGAGTGGGTGCAGGTGGGAAACGAGATCAACGACGGCATGCTTTGGGAAGACGGACGGGCCTCCACGAACCCGGCGCATTTCTCCGCCATGGTCGCCGCGGGGGCGGCGGCCGTCAAAGCGATCGACCCCGGCATCCAGGTGGTGGTCCACATCTCCAACGGCTACGACAACACCCTGTTCCGTTGGATGTTCGACCTGCTCAAGGCCAACAACGTGAAGTGGGACGCGATCGGGATGTCCCTGTATCCATCCACTTCGAATTGGCGCAGCTACGACAGCCTGTGCCTGGCCAACATGAAGGACATGGTCTTGCGCTACGGTTCCAAGGTGCTGGTCTCCGAAGTGGGCATGGCCTGGAACCAACCCGACACGGCCTACGCCATGCTCACCAGGCTCCTCGCGAACACGAAATCGGTGGCTGGAGGCCTGGGGGTCTTCTACTGGGAGCCCGAGAGCTACAACGGATGGCAGGGCTACACCCTGGGCGCGTTCGACAATTCCGGCAAGCCGACCAAGGCGTTGGACGCCTTCCTGGTGGGTGCCACCACCAGCATCGCTCCACCACGCGCCACTGCGGAATTCGGAGACCTCGCATGGCAACTGGTTCCATCCGGCCTCCGGTTGCATTCGACCGGACCGGTGGATTGGCGGGTGTTGGATCTGGGAGGACGTGAATTCGAACACGGTCGGTCCCAGGGCGACGCGCTGGTTGCACAGGACCTTCCGCGGGGGGAATGGATCCTGTCCCTTCGAACCGCTGCGGGTGCTCGATCGGTGCTGATCCCGCGCCCCTGAGCGGTGCGACAAGCGTCACCGGGCGGTGTCGATGACCCACGGTCGCGCGAGCCCCATCTTCGTGGTGTCGGGGACTGCCTTCCAATGGAACGAGAAGCCGTCCCCCACGCCGGTGGTGGAGCTTGGGAACCACAGGAGCAGGTCGTCGCCGGGGCTCACCAGGGGCGGCGGCAGGCGCGGGCCGCTGAACAGCGCCAGCAGGTTCTCCGGGAGCGTGGCGGTGCCATGGAAGATGTGGAGTTGGTCCAGACCCGCGGCGGTCTGGAAGGTGTCGAAGTCCAGCCGGATCCGGTGTCCCGGCGAGACGTGGATGTGCCATTTGCAATCGCATTCGTGGGCGTAGGGGGCGCTTCCCGAGCCGTCGGAGGCCTGGCCCGAGTCGCCGGCAAGCTCCCGGGTCCCCCGGCAGAAGAGCGTGGACGAATCCAGTTCCAACTTGCGGAATTCCAGGAATCCACCGGGCTTGGACGTGCCGTTCCAGACCAGGGAAAGACTGGGGTACGGAATCTCCACCCCTTGGGACAGTTTCTGTACCGTCCAGTCGTACCCCTGCCCGTCCGATGCCGTGGCGCGAATCCGCAGGGCCGGGTCGACCGCTCCCACCAGGCCCAATCGGATGCCCCGGAAGCTGCCCGGTCCGTCCAGGTCCACCTTCCAAGGGCGCCTGGAGAGCGGAAGCATCCCCGCCGGGTGCCTTTCCATGTCCGAGGGGAGCCGGGCGTCCCACGAGCCCACCAGCGCGTGCACGGGGTCCAGGGCTCCCGCACCCAGGGTCCCCGAGACCCCGGGATAGCGCGGCTCCAGGAGCATGGTCGAGGCCATGAGGACTTGGCGGATCTTGTCCGACGTCCAGGCGGGATGGTCCGCCTCGAGTGCGACGGCCAGCGCCGCGACCTCGGTGGCGGCGCGCGAGGTCTGGGAGAACCCCACGGAATCGGGCAGGAGAGGTCGGACGGAAACCTTCTCGGTGTCGCCGGGAGCGGAGAGGGCGGCCCAGTCCCCGCGACACGACAGGAATTTGCACCTTCCCGTGGAATCCAGCGCGCCCACGGCCACGACACCGGGCAGGCTCGCGGGATACTGGGGACGCCGGGTCGCCTCGTTTCCGGCGGCCGCCACCACCAGGGCACCGCCGCGTTGGGCCCGGAGCACCATCTCCACCTGGGCGGGGCCGGGTGTGCCTCCCGACCAGGCGCAGAGGATCACGTCGGCATGGGCTCGGGCGGCGCGCTCGATGCCGGAGTAGCCCAGCGACATGTCGGGACGTGTCATGGCGTCGGAGAGGACCTTGATCGCGACGAACCGGACCAGGGTCGGGGCGTCTTTGCCCAGAAATTGTCCCAACCGCTCGGCCAGGAGGTTCCCCTCGGCGGTGCCGTGCCAGAATTCCGCCGCGCGGGCCTTGGGCGCGGAAACATCGCCGTCCTGGTCCGCCAGGTCCCAGGGAGCCAACGCCGGGTTGGCGTGTCTCCGAGCCTGGGCCGAATCGAACCAGAAGCCGCGAGCGGGCTCGGAAGAGAGATCGAAGGCGTCGTCGACGATGGCCACCACCACGGGGCGCGCTCCCCACAGGGCGCCGGACAGCGCGAGGCAGGCGGCGATCATGCGGGAAGGGTAATTACGGCGAGGCGGTGATCACGTGGGTGTGCGCCGGCATCTGGTTCACGCCGATGGTCACGGTCTCCGCGCCGTTCATGTCGCCGAGGTTGACTGTGCTCAGCCCGTTCCCCTGCCCCATGTCCACCGGCACCCGGCTCTGGAGGTTGGGGAGCTGGAAGGTCGTGGTGCCGTTCCCTCCGTAATAGGTGCCGAGCAGCGAGAACAGGGCGGTGTTCTGGGAGATGCTCATGATTTGACCGTTGCACAGGGCCCAGCCCAACGGAGCGAAGTTGAAGCCGACCATTTCGATCTCCCCCAGGAACGGCTGAGCTCCGCTGCGCGAAGGGAAGATGCCTTGCAGAGCGATGATGAAGTTCAGGCCCAAGTAGGGATTGCGGATGCTCAGGGGCAGATTGCCGCCAGCGATGGAGGCGGTGTACGTCGTGGTCTTGGACACCCAGTTGATCCCGTCCCAAGTCAGGAAGTTCCCGGAGGCCGTTCCGGGTTTGAGCTTCAAGGTGTCGCTGGTGGCGGAGAGGACCAGAGGGGTATACAGTGCCAAACCGAAGGGCGCCTTGGCGGCGTACGAGGCGGTGTCGGCGCTGGTGGCATGGTCGGCCAGGGAGGCTGTGTGGGCGTACCAAGCCTCCACGTTGCGGCCCAGCGGGATGCGCGGCGACACGGCGGGCTCGGTCCCGAAGGTCACCTGGAGCCAGAGGTTCTCGCGCCCCAGCAGGCTCAACGGAAGGGCCTGGACGGTCCCCAACTGCAGCGAGAACAGCCCCTTCTTCAAGGTCACCGGGGCTGTTTCCGACCAGACGGAGGTACCACCCGTGGCGGAGTCGAACATCGCGAAGGAGACGTTGATCACGCCATCGGGCCGCGGCCGACCGGTCGAATCCGTGGCCACCCCCTGGAAGGGAAGGGGCCACGCCACGGGCGCCGCGGCGGCGGACAGGGCGAACGCCAAAAGGGAGACACCAGCGATACGGAAG
>CAYXXL010000327.1:0-3775 GCA_964469025.1 uncultured Fibrobacteria bacterium | reverse complement strand
AAGCTACACGTCCAAACCGGTGAACATGCAGCTGTCGTCGATGCAGGTCCTGCCGACCACCGGCTCTTCCGAACCGCGCTATATGCTCGATGCTTCGCAGGACACGCAGCGGCCAGGCCCCGAATACATCAACATCCGCCACCGCGTCCTGGCCAACGGCGAGATCGACGATTTGAATTTTCGGCCGGATATGAACGAGATCATGAGCCGCGGCGGCGGAGTGGGAATCAACCTCTCCAGCCTTCGCCCCCGCCACGCCTACGTCAAGGGCGTGAACGGGCGGTCGTCGGGATCCGTCTCGTGGGGCGGCCTGTATTCCTTCGTGACGGGCCTGATCGAACAGGGGGGGAGCCGGCGCGGCGCCCTGATGCTCATCACCAACATCTGGCATCCGGACGTCCTCGACTTCATCGACGCCAAGCGCGAAGCGGGCAAGATCACCAACGCGAACATCTCGGTGGGCGTCACCGACGCCTTCATGGAAGCCCTGGAAAAGGACGCCGACTGGCCCTTGGTGTTCCCCGATCCCATGCACCCCTCCTACAACACGGAATGGGACGGCGATCTGGAGAAATGGAAGGCCGCCGGCCGGCCCGTGGTGGTCCACAAGATCGTGAAGGCGCGGGAAGTGTGGGACCGGATCATCGCCTCGGCCTGGACTTCGGCCGAGCCCGGGGTGTTCTTCATGGACCGCGCCAACAAGCAGTCCAACTCCTGGTACTTCAGCCCGCTGGTCTGCACCAACCCCTGCGGCGAACAGCCCCTTCCCGCCTGGGGCATCTGCAATCTGGGCGCGCTGAACCTGGGCCGATTCGCGACGGAATCCGGCGAAGTCGCCTGGGAAGACCTGCGCCGCGCCGTGCGCTATTCGGTCCGGTTCCTGGACAACGTCATCGACGCGACCCCGTATTTCTTCGAGGAGAACCAGCGCCAGCAGCAAGCCGAACGGCGGGTGGGCCTGGGCCTGATGGGCCTCGCCGAACTCCTCGTCCGGTGCCGCATCCGCTACGGAACCGAGGAGAGCCTGCGGTTCATCGACAAGCTGGGCGAGTTCATCGCCACCGAATCCTATCTCGCGAGCGCGGAAAACGCCGCGGAGAAGGGTTCGTTCCCCATGTTCGACGCGGAAAAGCTCCTGCAATCCGGATACATGCAGGCCATGCCCGAGCGCGTGCGCGACGCCGTGCGCCAGAAGGGGCTCCGCAACGTCACGTTGCTCACCGTGGCTCCCACCGGAACCACGGGAACGATGGTGAACACCTCCACCGGCGTGGAGCCCTACTTCGGATGGTCGTTCTTCCGCAAATCCCGCCTGGGAGTGCACGAGGAACGCGTCGCCGTGGTGGAGGATTGGGAGCGCGACAACCCGGGCAAGCCCCTCCCCGGCTGGTTCGTGAACGCCATGGAACTCACCCCCGAGGAGCACGTCCGCGTGCAGGCGACGCTGCAGCGGTGGATCGATTCGGCCATCTCCAAGACCTGCAACGTTCCCACCGAATACACCATCGACGAGACGCGCAAGCTCTACGAGACCATGTACCGCCTGGGCTGCAAGGGCGGCACCATCTACCGGGACGGAAGCCGCGACGAACAGGTGCTCCACCACAAGAAGGAAGACGTCAAGGGTTACGAGCCCCCGCCCGAGACCGTCGGCGAACATGCCGAGCACGATCATGCCAGGGACCTTTGGAACCAACCCAAGATCCGTCCGCGTCCGCGCCTGAGCCGCGGCATGACGGTGCAGAAACCCTCGCCGCTGGGCTCCATCTTCGTGACGGTCAACGACGACGAGCAGGGCGAGCCCCTGGAAGTGTTCCTCGCCGCCGGCAAGGCGGGTTCCGACATCACCGCCATGGCCGAAGCCATGGGGCGGCTCATGTCGCTTGTGCTCCGGGTGGCCTCGCCGCTCTCCCCCATGGAACGGCTCAAGGAGATCCAGAACCAGCTGGGCGGGATCGGCGGCAGTCGCCAGCACGGATTCGGCAAGAACCTCGTGCGCTCCCTCCCCGACGCCATCGCATTGGCCATCGAGGAAGTGGTCAAGGCCCGCGAACCCGCGACGGGAGAAGACGCGGAAACCGCGGGGGCGGTGCAGGTCGCCTTGGATCTGAAGACCAAGCTGCACGCGGACATCTGCCCCAATTGCGGGGAAGCGGCGTTCATCCGGGAAGAGGGATGCATGCATTGCACCTCGTGCGGCCACTCGGTCTGCTGACTCGGCAGGGAAGGCGCATGCTCGCTCCCTGAACCCTCGGCGTCCCGATGCGGACGCCTTCGGGTCCACGTCGCGTCGCCTGCATCCTTCCCTGCTCTCGTCAGGACGCAACCCGACTCCACTCGCATCGGCCCCTTTCGGGGCCTCGCTCGACAGGGTTGGAGGGAACAACGGGAGCGCTTGGAAGAGGGCGCGGGCGCAGGTGCGTTCGACTGTTAGATTTTCCGGTATGACCCCTTCGTTTCCCCGCGTCTGGTGTGCGCTGTCGCTGGTGGTGCTTGTCGGAACAACCTGGGTCCAGGCAGGGAAGCTGGACGCCCTGGAGAAGAATGCCACGGGCAATTCCGGGGGTGGCAAGAACCAGGATCCATACCCCGGGTCGGGGGCGACCTCGCCGGAAGACAACTGCCATCCAAAGCACGAGACCTTTCTCGGCGCTCTCTTGGATGTGTTGGTCGGTCCCCCGGACACGGTTTCCGAACGCGGTTTCCGGTCCGCTGAGGAAGTGCCCGTCCCACCTTCCGCCATGGGAATCCTACTACCGCCCACTCGACCCGTGGACGCCCTCGGTGCCGACTATTCCGACAGCCTCTACCGCTCCAGCCCGGTTCTCGGCTACAACCCTCTCCTGAAAAATCCGACGGGAACCTCCAATGGCAGTTTCCGACCAGGGACCTTCAGGAGCGTCCCGGACACGGACAGCTCCGATTCGACAAGGGCCTTGCGCACCACTCCCGTCCCCGGCAGCGATTGCCGGGAATCCAGACCCGCAAACGGATCCGACCACGGTATCCTGTCGAGAACCATCCGTCGCGCCACTGTCGTGGACGAAGACAATGCCGGAACGACACTGGGGAATTCCAGGGTCGATGGGGATCCTGACCTTCCGGAATTTCGCTTGGATCTTCAGGGTGCGGGCTTGGACCCCTCGGTGCGCGGAAGCCAAGTGCGCTTCCAGTTCGGGTTTGGCCTGATCGCCCTGCAACCGGATTGGCTGGAGCTGTCCGAGCGAGGGCCGGGTCTCCCCAAGCTGGATCGGTTCACGGTCCAGGGTCTTTTTCGGGTCTCTCCCAGCCGCAAGTTCGAGATCGACCTCGGGGTCGGAGGCACGGTCCTGGCAGGAGACCGCATGGATAGAGGTTGGACGCTCAGCCTGCCAGTCTCCTATGCTCCGGCGCGATGGTGTGCCCTCCGCTGGACGCCGGTGGTTTCATTCCTGGGAGGCGATGTCCTTTCCGACGAGGAACTATCCCTCTGGTGGACGCACAGGTACATCTCCGCGTTCGCGGGTTGGCGGTGGATCTCCGCTGGCAATGCCCAAATCGACGGACCCACGGCGGGCATCTCGCTTTCGTATTGAGGCCCCCCGGTATCGCCTGCCAGCGCACGTCCTACCTTTGGTACACCCCGCCGAGCCACCCCAGGGTCGGCGAGATGAGGGAATGGGAGAGCAAATGCCAGGCGAAAGAAAGATTCGGGTGGCGGTGTTGTTCGGGGGGAAGTCGGCCGAGCACGAGGTTTCGCTGCTCTCGGCTCGGAACGTGGTGAATGCCCTGGACA
>CAYXXL010000326.1:0-3820 GCA_964469025.1 uncultured Fibrobacteria bacterium | reverse complement strand
GAGGGATGGGAGGCAATATGCAAGTTATTGCTTGCCTTTTCATCAGGCAAGGAGTAGCTTCCCTTTAGGCTTCCATGACTGAACCTTCCCAACAATCCGATCTGCTCTTCAAGGCTCTGGCCGATTCCAGTCGGCGCAAGCTGCTGGATCTGCTGCACGCGCACGACGGGCGCACGCTCAACGATTTGTGCGAGCACCTGGACATGACGCGGCAGGGTGTGACGCAGCATCTGGATCTGTTGGAGGCGGCGAATCTGGTCGCCACGGTGCGGAGTGGACGCGAGAAGCTGCACTTCCTGAACCCGGTGCCCCTGCAGGAGATCTACGGACGGTGGATCTCCAAGTTCGAGAAACCGCGCCTCAAGGCGCTCGACCAACTGAAACGAAAACTGGAGGACAACAATGGCTAGATCGACCTTCGTGTATGTGACCTACATCCGCACCACGCCCGAGAAGCTGTGGTCGGCGCTGACCGAACCCGAGTTCATGAAGGAGTATTGGTTCGGGACGCACGGCGAGAGCCAATGGACCGCCGGATCCCCTTGGAAACTGGTCGCCTCCGACGGCAAGATCATGGGGGACGGCGAGATCGTGGAATCGGTCCCGCCCAAGCGCCTGGTGTTCCGATGGCAGGACCAGAGCAAGCCCGAGCTCAAGGCCGAAGGCCATTCCCTTTGCACCATGGAGCTGGCGCCGGAATCGACCGTCGTCAAGCTCTCCATCACCCACACCATCGAGTGCGAACCGTCCAAGCTCATCGTGGCGGTGTCGGGGGGGTGGCCCAAGGTCCTTTCGAACCTCAAGACCCTCCTGGAGACGGGTTCGGCGGCGATGGCGCCTGCGGCGCGGCGCTGACGCCAGGCGCTGCGCTGACAGTTTCCGGGTTTTGCGCCTGCGGCGCGGCGGACGCACAGGGACCTGGCCGCGGCCCCTGTGATCCCCGCAGCCCAAGGATCCTTGCACGAGGACCCTTGGGGAACCCGCGTGCCAGGGGGGCAAAACTCTCCGGGCGTCCCACCGGAATTCATCCATCGACCAACATTGGCCGATGGCCAGTTGGACGCCCTCCGAATACCTTTGCCCCCCTTTGGATCCCCCACCGTTTTTGGCGGCTCGCGCCGCTGGGTAGTGGAGGCGCCGTTATGCATGATGATTCATATTGTTAAATCGTTTGAATGGCACTGGGGGAATTTGTTCATTTTAGACTTCTGTTTTAACACCTTTAGTCCAAGATGAATTTTCAGTGCATCACGGTTTGATATGCATTCGATCCGGCTTGTTCTTGTCCACGGCCGAAGGCCGTTCTGTTGCTCATTGTTGCTGATCCCCCCGGGAGTTGTGGGTAACGGGCCGCTGTTCACCGTGTTTGGCGTAGTCAAATCAAGGTGGAACGGGCTAGTTACCTGCGAGATTTTGTTTTGCTTCATCCTGGCCCGGGATTAGGGTTTTATCGTTCTTGATATTCCATGAAAGGAATTACAGTTTTGTATCGAGTGAAATCTTTGTCGTTTGTGTAAATTTCAAATCTATTGGTTACGACAACTGAAACGATGGTCGCATCAACAGCACTGATTGCGATTCCACGTTTCATGCAATCATTAGCAATCTGTGCGGCTTTTTCATAGGTTTCGGTTGTGATTTGTTCATCTTCAAAGGCTTCAAGATATTCTTTGAGAATCAGAAATTTGTTGTGGTCACGGATTCCAGTCAAAATTTCTTGCCGGATTGGGCCGATTAACGAAATCCGATTTTCCTTCAGCAGCATTTCAATATTATCGCGGAGCTTTTGATCTTCAGGATTTTTTCGTCGAAGAAAAGTGCTCCATATATTTGTGTCAATCAAAACTTGGCTCATCGGGATCTCATCGATTTATAATCATAGGTTTCATCATATTCGATGGATCCGGCCAATTCAAGGATTCGGAATTGCTTACGTTTAGCAATGAATTCTTTCAGAGCCATAGTCACGGTGTCTTTTTTGGTTTTCAGATGACCGATGACCAGAGCCTCATTCAGAAGGGTATCATCAAGGGCTAGATTTGTTGGCATGTCGCACCTCCACGCATAGGTTCACACACAAATCTACACGCGAATTTCATGAAAGTCAAGCATCATCATTATCTTTGATAAATAGATCTGGTTTGAGTATCCGTTGTGTATTGGGGCCAGGATGTTGCGGATTGCAGCTCATTTTGTAGCTGATATGCAGGCAACAGTTTCTTATGCAGAATTCCCCTTTGCGCGTAGGAAACCGTCATTTTTTGCGCTTGAGGGGACGGGTCACACCCTGTAGCGCCGATGACTTTCCGCCTGTTGCCTGCTCCAGAGTCGCTCTTCCATCCACCAAGCCCTGGCGAGATATGAAGTCCGGTTCTCATGAGCGGTGCTCCCTTCGTGCGCGACGGAGAAGGACGGCCGTATGGACCGAGAATCCAGCCCAAATCCTCCATCCTGGATAGGCCCATCGCCTCACCTCCTCCCTGACCAGATGGCCTCAAACCTCCCGCCACCCTGACCTCCCACCACCCTGACCAAACGGTATCAACCCTCCCGCCGCCACGGCGCATCGCCGTGCAGGCGGGCGCGCAGATTTTGACGAACCGCCAACCTTCCCTCGTGAACGGCTCCGGCGCTGGGGCGCAGGGGGACGGCAGTCCCCCGCCAGGCGCGGGGTCCAGGGGAGAAGGCCTCGGTTCTCCCCTGGCCGGGGCCTGGGGCCGGGCAGGCCCCAGAAAAGCCAAGCGCCTGCCAAGGCGCAAAAGACGGGGGCCGCACCGCAGGTGAAAAAAGGAACCATGCGAAAGGCGGAAACAAAAAGGGGAACGGGGCAGCGTCCCGCCCCGTTCCCGATATCTCTCGTTTGGACTTCCGCGACGCCGGTGCATTCAGGCCGCGTCGCTGGGAGGTCGGATCCCACGCGAAGGGATCTCTAGACAGTTTCCGTCCGCACGAACGAGGGTCCGCCGGACCATTCTCTGTTGTGGCGATTCTCGATGTCTGCTGTCTCTTTCTGCATGCGACCCTGTTGGCGGGCCGCTTCACATACGTTACGGCGAGATTTCACCGAAAGCAATAGGGGAAGCGAAAATTTCCGCGATGTGACACGGGATGCGCATGGGCGGGACGATGCCGGACCGCGAGGGCACGAAGCCCGTGCGCCCCGGGCCTGGACGGGTGTAAATTGTTGCTCGCCCCCTTTTGTATCCCAGGAGACCTTCATGAAGTCCACACGTCGTTGGTTCGTCCTCCTCGGACTTTCCGCCTGCGCCCTTCGGGCCGCGGAAGTCGGCAACATCAGCCCTGCGGAGCAGACCGCCGTGGTGCAACGCGTCATCACCCTGAACCTGGAGGAGGTGGGATTCGGTCCCTCCCTCCTCCAAAACATGGGAACGGACGGTCTTGCGTACCACCTGGTGGCCGGAGTCCAACGCGAAGCCACTCCCGATGCCGCCATCCGCGCCCAGGCGAACACGGACTTCTCCCCCGGACACGCCTGGGAGGGCGACGCCACCTTGGGCATGGCCTACTTCTTCTCCCGCAACGATTTTTCCCCGCTGGTGAGCGCGGGATTCGGATGGGGCTTCGCCGACGGCAAGGGCTGGAACAACGGGTTCTCGCTTTCGGCGACCGGCGGAATGCAGATGTTCCGCACCGCAACCACCCAACTCTCGCTGGAAGCCGGTCCCAGGATCGTCCTCAGCAGCGGTCGGGACGGAATGCCGGTGGTGTGGTCCCTGGGGCTGAACCTGTTCTGGTGAGCTGACCTCGCGCGAGGTTTCGCTTCGGTTTCACCTGTTGCGCGGACGTTGCGCGCACTGGC
>CAYXXL010000325.1:0-3832 GCA_964469025.1 uncultured Fibrobacteria bacterium | reverse complement strand
CGGTGTCGGTGGAGGATCCCCATTTGCGGATCATGGTGACGGGTTCGTCGACGTAGTTCCCAAAGGTGAAGGCCTTCGTCGTATCCGTTCCCGACCCCGTGACCTTCTGGTAGACGCATTGCCAACCGTCGTAGATGCTGATCGTCTTCAAAGCCCCCACCGTCTTCAAGGCACGGCGTCCCAGTGCGTCGTAGCCGTAGAAGCCTTTCACGGTCGAGCCTTGCTTGACAGTGTCCAAGGTACCTCGTGGCCCCCAGACATAGGTGAGCGTTCCATCCGAGGTCAAGTCGCCGGCGGCGTCCCAGGTGAGGTTGGTGGTGCCCATGGCCGTCAGTTCGTTGGCTCCGTCGTGCGTCCGCGCCTGGGCCGTGCCGTTTTGCGTCCAACTGCTCCAGTTGCCTCGGCTGTCCAGGGTCCAGCTCTGGGAGCTGGTGGGCGAGGTGATGGTCCCCGAGGTACTGGCGGTGCCCTTGCCCCAGGTGCTGAGCTGGTTGTCCGGCGTGTAGGACGCGGCCTCGCTGGTGGTCGTGTAGTGGTTGCGACGGATCAAGTTGCGATTCCCGGATGCATCGTAGGTGTAACCTAGATTCGGAAGGGTCTTCCCGGTGAGGGTGTAGACCAATCCGCTCACCCGGCCGTCGGCGTCGTAGGTTTCCGCGGCGGCGATCCCGTTGGAATAGGTCCGCAAGGTCTCCAGACCGAACTTGTAGCCGTGGCGCAACAGCACCTTGGAGCCGCTCCACAGGCTGTCCAAGAGGCCTCTGGGTGTCCATTTCTGCTTGGTCGTGCTTCCATCCGGAAGCGTCAGGGTGCGCGAGCGATGGACCAAATCGTAGGCGTAGCCGAGCGTGTACACCGTGCCAGCCACCGTTTGGCGGCCCGAGGTCACTTCGCCCAGATTGTCGTAGACCGACGAATCGATGCTGGTGGTCCCCTGGAAGGCGCTGGCGAGATTTCCCAGTCGGTCGTAATGCAAGGTCAACGAGGTCGTGGCCGTGGCACCCGTGGAAGTCAGGCAATCGACGCCCACCAGGCGCGAAAGGCTGTCGTACCGATACACCGTCTGGTAACCCCGCCCGTCCACGAATCGGCGCAGACGCCCCTCGCGGTCGTAGAGATGGTTCTCCGTCTTCGAGCCGGGATAAATGGTTGTGCGGCGCCAACCTCCGGCGCTGTCCACATAATTGAAGGTCGTGGTGTTGCTTTCGTTGTCCGTCAAGCTCGTCAGCCGATCCAACGCATCGTATCCCAGGCTCACCTTGTATCCGCGCTCGTCCCACTGCTGGATCACTCGGCCCACTGCGTCGCGAACAGTTTTCCGCGCGGTCTTGCCCGCCACCGACACCAAGCTGTCGCGTCCCATCCGGTCCTGTGTGGAGGTGGTGACAATGCCAACGGAGTCGGTCGATTTCGTGACATAATCCGTCTTGTCGTAGACGTGCGACACTGCGCCCTGGCCTGGAGTCCGTTCCAGGAGAGGTCGATCGGCATCGTCGTAGCGCGTCACCGACAGGGTGTCCGTCCCGATCCTTCGCACATAGGCTCGGCCCTGGGGGTCGTAGGTGGTGTAGACGGTATCCGCGCTGGGCAGGATCTGGCGGACCTGCCGGCCCAATGCGTCGTAGGCGTAGGACGTGACATAGCCAAGCGCGTTGGTGTCCACCAAGACCCGACCTCCGGCATCGTACCCCGTCCGATGCTGGGCGATGAGCCGCAACGATTCCTTCACACGACGCCCGAGCTTGTCGTAGACGTAGTCGGTGAACACGTCGTTGGAATCCGGCGCCAGAGCCGTATCGCCCACCTTCTGGGTCTGGCGCAGCAGACGTCCCCGCGAATCGTATTGGTAGGTGGTCCAGCGGTCTTCCGGCGTGCGCTGTTTGACCAAGCGACCTCGATCGTAGAGCCACAGGGTGGTGTCCGCATGCCACCCAATGCGGACGACTTCGTTCCCCAAAGCGTCGAAGGAATGCGAGGTCAGATGCCCCAACGCATCCGTGTCCGCGACGATCAGATTCCGGTGGTCGAACGACTTCTTGGAAATCCGGCCCAACCCGTCCGTATCACGCACGATGTTGTTCCAAGGGTCTACGGCCCTACGATCCAGTGCCCCTCGCGGATCCACAATCTGGGAGTCGTTGCCATTTGCATCCAGCAGATAGGTGGTGAGAAGGGAGTCGAACCCCGCACCAGATGGAAATTGTCGGAGTTGCAGAAGGTGGCTTCGGCCATCGTACTGCTTCCGCTCCACCAGCCGCCATTTGGTGGTGTCCGTGTTGGTGGAATCAGGATTGTCCCAGGTTTCCAACTCGTTCCCCAGGGCGTCCAGCAGGTACTTGTGCTTCAGCACCAAACGGGACCCGGACTGGAGCCATTCGTGCACCCGGCGCCCGTACCCGTCCACATCGTACTTGGAAACACGCAAGCCCGCCGCGTACCCGGTGGGGGTGGCCTTCAACCCCTCGTCCATCTCGACAAGGTTAGGCCCGCTGTAGACCTTGCGGGTACAGAGGCTGTCGTAGCCGCAAGTCACCGTGTCTCGTCCCAATACATCGTATTTGGTCCAGGAGTATTGTCCAAGCTGGTTGCGCGTCTGGGTGATCCGCCCAAATCCATCGCGGGTGTAGTGCTCCCCGGTGGTATCGGGGAATTGGGTGGAATCCGGCTGCATCGATGTCGTTGCCAGGTACACGTATTTGGTGAGCTTCCCGAAGGGATCGGTCTGCGTAACCTGTCGCCCTTCTGCGTCGTAGGTCCAGGTCGTGGTGGTCTTCAGGGCGGGATCCCGCCAAACAGATTGGGTCAGTGTATTCCCGTTGGCGTCATAGGTCTGGTCCTTCACCGTGGAATCCAACGCCGTTCCGTTCACTTGGTGCAACACCCGGTCGGAGTTGCCGTCGTAGGTGTAGCGAATGTAGCGCGGAACACCCCGCCCGGATGGAGGAGCCTCCGTTTGTAGGATCACCCGAGAAAGGACGTCTCGTTGGAAGGTCACCACGGTGCCGTCCGGCTGGTCCTGCTCGATCACGTTGTTGTACTGATCGTATTTCAAGGTCGTGATGAGCGTATCGGGTCCGATCCCTTCTTTTTCCTGAAGAGTTCGACTCAGCCAGTGGAGAGGCTCCAGCAAGTTTCCAGAGCCGGTATCCTGCTGGGCTTCGTTCTGGACCAGATCGTTGTAGGTCACGCTGCGGAGAGTCGAACCACCATGCCCATCGGGAACGCTTTGGTTGACCGTGGTGGAGCGGTAATACTGGTTCACGCGCATCGCCGCGTTGGGGAGCGTCACACCCACCAGGGTATGGAAGGTGGAATCATGCCAGGAGGCGTGGTCAAAGCCGTAGGTGGCTCCCTGGTAGGTCTGGGAATCCACACGGTTCTTGCCGTCGAACAAATTCTGCGTCAGAATCGACATGTTCGTGGCAAGGCTCGGACCGATGGGTTTGGCATCGAAGGCCGTCAGCCGGTGGAAGTTTGTCGTGTCCTGATATAGGAACCGGCGCAACGTTCCATCCGGAAACGTCACGCTGTTCTGGTTGCCCTTCAAGTCGTAGGTGTATTGGACTTGCCGCCCCGAGAAGTCTTGCGCGGCTACCAAGAGTCCCGTAGTGTCATAGTTCAGCGCGATGGTTTGGGCCGGATTGTCCAGGCTGGTGAGTTGAGTCACCCTGTAATCCATCCCGATCACACCGCGGGTCTTGGGTGGCCAGGCCGTGTAGGAGACGCCTTTGATGGGCAATCGGTACGGCGCTCCCGCGGAATCCGCATAACTGAACAGGATCCCACCACCGCGCCTGTCCCGAAACGTCCCCAGCACCCCTTCCTTGCGGGT
>CAYXXL010000324.1:0-3832 GCA_964469025.1 uncultured Fibrobacteria bacterium | reverse complement strand
ACGAAATCGGACTCCATCTTCTCTCCAGGTGGAGCCGAACGGCATGAACGATGGGCCGTTCCTGTTCGCAGAAAGCTTAGACCTGGTTCTGCAGGAAACCTGTGAATAGTTACCACACCTGGGAGAAGTGGATCTTCCCGAGTGGGCTAAAGTACGGCAATGTACGGGTTCGCACTACCTATCCTGCACGCACCGTACGCTGAACGCGCTGGACTCCTGGCTGGTGTTGCGGGGCATGGATGGAATACGGCAGAATAGGAAACGGCTGTAGGCGGTCCCGCTGCCCGTCTCGGTGGAGGTCCAGTAATTTGCGTAGCTGCCGACATTCACGAAGCTACCGTCACGCATGCGATTTCCGCCAGGAACGGCGTCGAAGCCGATTGAATCCGAGCCGTTCCCATTCGCATCCCACCCACTCGTGGATTTGAGCCGGTTTCCGCCACCATCTACACCGCCAACTGCAGATGCAAGCACCACCCATTCGCTGTCCGCAGGAAGGTGCCATCCCTTGGGGCATGCGGTCATCGCGGCCACCCAGGTGTAGAGTCGTCCGTAGAGCTGGCAATAACCTGTGTCCTTCGCGTAGCACCAGGAGCTGTCGGCCTTCCAAGCCAGGTTCCGCGAAATCCAGGTCTGGGCACCGATCGTTGTGGTGGGGTACACCGTTCCATCGCGGGAATCAACAATCTTCCCATGCGTCACCAGAGTCGCTTTTCGGGGGACTGCCATGGTATCTGTAGCCTCTGTCGCCCATGTGGGTAGGGCGAAGAGTAGAGCAGCAAAGAGGAGGAATCGTTGCGGTTTCATGGGCAGGTCCTGTTGGGAAGCAGCGCGATCACCTCGTCGGTGGTTCCGATCTCACCAAGCCGGGGGAAGATGCGTTCGATGCTGTTCTCGTGCGCGAGAGGCACGAGGTCGGTCATGGCATCGCTCGGGAAGGTCAGGTTGTAACCTCGCTCGCTCGCGCTGCGGGCCGTCCCTTCCACTCCGATGCTGGTGGAGATTCCGGCCAGGACGATGCCCGTGATGCCCAGCGACTGGAGCTGGTCGTGCAAAGGGGTCTTGTGGAAGGCAGACCAGGTATGCTTGGTGATGAAGATGTCATCGGGCCGTGTCACGAGTTCGGGAGCGAGGGCGAGAAAGTCAGCGGGAGTTCCCTCACCCGAAGTCGGCCTAGTGAACGAGAGCTGGACTCTGGGGGGCTTGCGCCCGACGGCTCCCGCGGGATCCACAGTGACAACCACCACGGGGAGATTGTACTGCCGGAAGGCGGCGATCAATCGCGCGACGTTCCCCAGGACTTGTTCCCGAGGGTGCGCCACCGGACGGGAGACGATGCCCTGCTGTAAATCAATCAGGATAAGGGCGGTGCGGTTGTCGAGGGCAGTGACCATGTGCGGATTCCTCTCCTAGGTTTTCAGACAGGGCGCGATGGAAGTTAGAAGTCGTCGGCATCAACACCGGCCCAGGGGCTCGGCGAAAAGAATGGGCCGAACAAACCGACAGGAACAGAGAGGCAACATGGTGCACGCTCGTCAAATTCGCTGTCGAGGCTCCTGTCCCTCAAGGCAGTTGTCCAACAGCCTGTTGGACAATCACAACATTCAGCGATGCCTCGACGAAAGTGAGTATGTAATTCGGTCAACCGACCCATCTACGGTTCCATCCACGCCATCTAGGGTGCTTACACCTTTACGAGCCAGTTCTTCTTTAAGTCACCCGTAAGGATCCAAGCGACGCGCTTGCCTGAAGAAGAAATGTTTCGACCGAGGCCACGCTGTCCATGAGTTGCGTCTATCGCCAGAATCCGAATCATTCCCCCTACTTCGTGTACCCCAGGACTTTCCGGATTTCGACACGGCTGGAATCCAACTCCCTCCTGAACTCCGGATCTTGGTAAAGGCGCTGGGCAACCAAGGCTGCCGCGATGCGTCCTGCTTGCAGGTCGCTTGGATAGTGCACGCCGCCGAGTGCCCGATGTTCCGCGAAGACCCAACCCCGCTCGAAGATCTGGGCCTTCTTCTCTGGAACGATGTCCGCCAGGAGAATCGCGATCAGGTTGCCGGACATCGAATGCCCACTCGGGTAGGATGCGTTGGTTGGCTTGTCCAGCACGGGATGGATCTCCGTGTCGGTGACGAAAGGCCGCGGGCGCGCAAACGACTTCTTGGCGATCTCCGAGATGCCATTGAGGGTTTCCATGGTCTTGGCGAAAAATCGCGCTGTGATCGGGAGCCTGGATTCTTTGAACCTGGCCGTGTCCAAGCTGTCCGCGAATCGGAATACGGAGATTTTCTGGTCAGCCTGAGCGTAGGCCACCTCGGCAGGCGTCCTGGTTGCCTGGAGCTGGAGAAGCACGGCGAGTTCGGCACGGTTGGCGGACGACTCGACCGGTGGAGGTGGCGCCAGGTACCGAACAAGATCCACTGCCGTGTCGGGGAGGAAGGTCTCACCGGCGAGTGCGAAGGAACCGAACGCCAGGAGGGCTACCGACCCGAACAGGATGCTGGTACTGGTGAAACGTCTCATTGTTGATCTCCGTGGCTTCG
Organism: uncultured Fibrobacteria bacterium; assembly: GCA_964469025.1. GTDB lineage: Bacteria > Fibrobacterota > Fibrobacteria > UBA5070 > UBA5070 > UBA5070. The sequence goes on along the minus strand of CAYXXL010000324.1, from coordinate 1,283 downwards.
TGGGCCGGACATTTTGGACCAGGATCTCCAGGGTAGGAAACTTCCGGATCCAAACGGAGGTCGGCAACACGCCAGAAATCGGCTGGAGGTCCCCAGGATCCGGGGATCCCCCGAATGGATGCACGGATTCGGCCCTGTCGCCATGCGTCTCCTGGATTTCGACCATGTCGGACAAGTATTTCCCTGCAGGCAGGTTCGGACCGATCTTGTAGAAGCCCGACAGGTTGTCGACGAAGGGGGCGTGCCGATGAAGGCGAGCGATTGGAACCCGGAAGCCTACGTGGGCAGTTCTGCAGCCCAGGAGAGCTGGGGCGAGGAACTGCACGGAAAGCTCAACCTGCGTGGCGATGAAAGCATCGTCGACATTGGAAGTGGGGACGGACGGCTGACGGCACGTCTGGTCCAACGTCTTCCTCACGGCAGGGTTGTCGGGCTCGATGCATCCCAGGCCATGGTGGAGCATGCCCGGTCCACCTGGGGAGATGTGCCGGGGTTGGAGTTCCGGCAGGCCGACGCGAGTTCGTTCCTGCTGGACTTCCCAGTTGACGTCCTTGTCTCCAACGCCGTGTTGCACTGGATCCCTGACCTTGAGCCTGTTTTCGCGTGTGCCCGGCAAGCCTTGAAGCCTGGAGGACGGATCATGTTCCAGATGGGCGGAATCGGGAACATCGCGCGACTGGTGGACGCCGCCAAGGACGTTCTGGATCGCAACCAGTGGTGGGAGTACTTCCCCGCTGGGATGCCCCAGGTCCGGACCATGCACACCGTTGAGGAGGCGTGGCAGGGGATGGAAACCGCGGGACTGGATGGGCTTCGAGTGGAGCTTCTGGAACGGGACATGGTGCACGCGAATCCCGAAGCCATGCTGGCCTGGATGCGTTCCACCTGGTTCTCCGTGGTCGAGCCTGCACCGGAGACGGTGCGAGAACAGTTGCTCACCGAAATTCGGGATGCCTACCTGGCAGACTGGCCCCCCGACGTTCAGGGCCGCACTCACGTGGGGATGGTGAGGCTGGAAGTCGAAGCCATCGCGCCCATGTAGGGAATCGTGGATCCATTAACAGCGATGCAGGCCGAGAACGAGAGAGGAGATGGAGCATGAAACGGGTGCACATCGCGATCGGTGTCGCAGACTTCGACGCTTCGGTCACCGACTACAACAGCAGATTGGAAGCAGTTCCGGTCGTTGTCGTACCAGGAGAGTACGCCCTTTGGCGAACCGATGTCCTGCAAAATTCGGTTGAAAGCGGCCGGGCGATTCGGTTGAAAGCGGCCACCCCGAT
>CAYXXL010000323.1:0-3858 GCA_964469025.1 uncultured Fibrobacteria bacterium | reverse complement strand
ACTTTGTTTCTTTGGAATATTGTGCATACTTGTAAAGCCATCCTGTCACATAGTCAAGCCCCCGGAATCGAGTGCCAAAGTCCTTTTGAAGGTTAAGGATGTCTTGTTTCTGGTCGACCGTCTGATTATTTGCCCATATATATGGAGGATTCCCACAGATGTAGGTCTCCCCGCCCTCGTTCTCGAATCCCGGCAATTCTTCCCGCGCCGAGAAGAGATCATCCCCCGTGACCACAGCTTCTGTCCCCGTGGGAGGGCAGATGGACAGCCAATCAACACGCAAGGCGTTGTCGCAGGTGATCCAATTCTGGGACTCCAGTGGCAAGAACTCGGCCAAGGCTTCCTGCTGGCCCCGGTACAGCAGATCGCACTGGTACTCGGCAATGATGAGGGCGAGCCGTGCGATTTCGGCCGGGAAGTCGCGCAACTCAATGCCGCAGAAATTCCGAAGAGAGATCCCTGTTCTCCGGCCCTTCTCGCCTCGCCTCTCGTTGATAGCATTCTCGATTTCGCGCATTTGCTTGTACGCGATCACGAGGAAGTTGCCCGATCCACAGGCTGGATCGAAGACGCGGATCTTGGAAAGACGCCTGCGCAAATTCAGAAGTTGACGGGAATTGTCCCCAGCAGATTCAAGCTGCCCTCGCAGATCGTCCAGGAACAGCGGATTCAGGACCTTGAGGATGTTGGGGACGCTGGTGTAGTGCATGCCCAGCGCGCCGCGTTCCTCGTCGTCGGCCACGGCCTGGATCATGGACCCGAAGATGTCGGGGTTGATCTTGGTCCAATCCAGGTTCCCCACTTGGACCAGGTAGGAGCGGGCGATCTTGGAGAAGCGCGGAACGTCGGTGCTTCCCGAGAAGAGTCCGCCGTTCACATAGGGGAAGGCGTCGGCCCAGCGCGCCACCTTCTGCGCCGCACGGTCTGGCGACTTCACGTTCATGGCCCGGAAGATCTCCGAGACCACCTCGTGGGTGTTCGAGGCGTCGCGGTCGCTCATGGTGTCGACCGTGGCCGTGAAGAGGTTTTGGCCGTTGAAGATGTTCGTGTCTTCGGCGAAGAAGCAGAAGATGAGCCGCGCCATGAAGTGGTTCATTTCGTGGCGGCGTTCGCTCCCGGCCCAATCGGGGTTCTCGCGCAGAAGCTCCACGTACAGCCGGTTGAGGCGGCTCGTGGCCCGGATATCAAAGGCGTTCTCCTGGATCTGCCGGACCGTGGTGATCCCGGCCAGCGGCAGGAAGAACCCGAAGTGGTCGGGGAAGTCCTTGTAGGCGCACGCGACCACGTCGCCCGACTCAAGGTCCTCGGCCTCGAAGTCCACCCCATCGGTCGCGAGCAGGAAGCGCACCTTCCAGCGCTGGTTCCGTTCGCTCGCGCGCAGTCGGTCCAGGGTCGCACGCACCTCGCCCGCGGGCGCGACCAGGATGTGGATGTTCTTCTGCTGGAGCACGCCACCCAGGTCGGACTTGTTCGTCTCCCCGGCGCGCAGCCGCCGAATCCCAGCGTCCTTGTTCCCGAACGCCTCCAGGAAGGCGTAGGGGAACTCCGCCCCGTCGAAGGGCTGCGCCGCGAGGTCCGTGACGGCCTGTTCGATCTCAACAGCGTTCATGTGGTGCATCCCGCCGACGAGCGCAGCTGAGCATCGATCCTGATCGTGACCGTGCTTGCCAAGTCTGCCAGGATGGATCCCTTGAAATCTGGTGTCCTACAGGTCCCCCAGCTCGGCGTCTGAGGGATGGCTGCGGGAACATACTGGGCGTTGATGCCTTCTATTACCCAGGTGCGGCTTCGAACCCGAACGATCTGGCCAGACTCTGGAAGAGGCGAGGACATCACTGGAAAACTGCGTAATCCCGGTTAAACTCGGGATGGCAGGTACTGCAGCGCCTAGCATCGAGCGGGCTCCGTCAAGCTGGGAGCGATGCTGCGCCTCTCTAGTCCCTTCGTACCACCAACTTCAGACCGGACCAAACCTCGGAGACAGCACAAACCTTGATGTCCACGAATCCCATGGGTAGCGCCAGCTCACGGATCGTGTTGTCGGTGATCGTGGTGGAAACCTTCGACGACTTCTTGGGCCAAGAGACCCAGAGCGCGGCCTCGGGCTTCAGGCAGGTGCGTAACGAGCGAAGTTGGGCTTCCAAATCTTCACGGGTCGTGACGAAAATCTGGGCCACGTCCACGGAAGCGTCCGGGATCTTCGCGAACACCACTCCTGGTGGAAGCGGTGCGAGCAGTCCCTCGTAGTCCTTTGGTGCGTTCGCCAAGTGGACTCGATGCTTTTCCTTTATGCCCAGCTTTTTTGAAAGTGGCGTTCCTGAATATCCAGTGGACCTGGGTGCTTGCATTGAATAGCTGCTCCCCCGAAAATTGGTGCTGCTGTACTGAAATACAAGAAACCATGACAAGATCCCAGTGGAACCGATGGGGCCTCACCTCTCCATAACATCTAAAAGACTCTCACGACAGGATCGCCATTGGAACAAGCAGGACAATCGCCATATACCGGATAGCGACAGACTAGGTTGATCCTCTGGCTAGGTGATAGTTAACTGCAGTTTCAATTCATAAATCATTTGACAAGCACACGCTTTAGGCATTAATATTTATCCGGATCCTGGTTAGGATAGCCAATACGGGCAAAAATCAACCATAAGAGGTAGGGTATGTCTCTGGAAACCATGTCAATTTCCGAATTGCAGGCCGAGATCGAACGTCGCAAGACTGCGGTGGTCGCCGAACTGCGCAGCCAGATCGACGAGCACAAGAAGGCCATTCGCGAGTTGGAGGCCAGGATCGCCGCCAAAAGCGGGAAGGTCGCCGGTTCCCGCACTCCCCGAGTTCGCTCCACCTTGACCGCGGGCGAAAAGTCCGAAAAGATCCTCTCGGCTCTGGACGGAAAGGATTCCATGTCTTCGAACTCGATCGCCGAGATCGTCGGCTTCGACGGTGCAGCCTTGAAGGGAGCCCTGACCGACTTGGTCACAGAGGGCAGGTTGACCAGGGAGGGCAAGGCTCGCGGTACCAAGTACAAGCTGGCCTGATCGTTCGTCCACGCTCTTCAATGGCAAAAAGGGTCACTGTCTCCAACGAGGCGGTGGCCCTTTTCTTTTCTTGCCGTAATTGGCGTATAAGCTAGGCCCATACCAGCATGCATTGCTGTTATCCTAGTTCCGCATAAACGCTATTTTGATAGTCTATATTGGAGTAAATCGATACGTTTATGACGATAATCGATTTTAGCTATTGAAATTCCGCATAGTCTTTATTAAGTTTTAAGCATGGATTCAACGAATAACGAATCCATGTCCCTGGCGGAAGCCAATCGGCATGGGGCCATTGTCGCTGATTGGATGTTTACTGCATTGCCGATGCTGGTTGAAGTCGGTGAGTTGGCAGACAACACCCTCCGGGCCTACCACCAGGCCGCCAACAAGTGGCTGGCATTCTTAGCTGGGCGGCAACGCCCTACCCCGGCCAACATAATGGCCTGGCTGGCCGGAATGCGAGCAGCGGGAAACAAGGTATCGACGATTTCGACGTATTTGGCAGCAATCAAATCCTTCTACCGGTGGACGGAAAGCCAAGAACTTTATCCGAACATTGCGCGCTCGATCAAGTCGCCCAGGAATTTCAAAGATTCCCCGTTGCCCGCGCCGTCTACCGCAGAGATCTCGGCAATGTTTCATTCCATTCCTACGGATAGCATTCAGGGAAAGCGTGCCCGCGCCATGCTTGCCGTCATGTTCGCCACTGCTTTGCGGTGCGTCTCTTTGCTGCGGGCCACCGTCGGCGATGTCGACTTCCAGACCGGGACGATCCGCCACCAGCCGAAGGGCCACCGGGAAAAAGACGGGA
>CAYXXL010000322.1:0-3864 GCA_964469025.1 uncultured Fibrobacteria bacterium | reverse complement strand
GCCATCGCGGTACTTCTCGGTGCGGGCGATCTCGGCCCCGCCCAGACGGCCCGAGCAGACGACCTTGATTCCTTCCGCGCCAAGACGCATGGAAGTGCTGATCGCCTTCTTCATGGTCCGCCGGAAGGCCATTCGCTTCTCGAGCTGCTTGGCGATGTTCTCCGCGACGAGGGCGGCGTCCGTTTCCGGGCGCTTGATCTCGCGGATGTTGATGTAGATCTCCTTGCCCGTCAGGTGCTGGATCTCGCCCTTCAGGCGTTCGACTTCCTCACCCTTCTTGCCGATCACGATTCCGGGACGGGCGGTGAAGATGTTGACCGTGACGCGCTTCACGGTGCGCTCGATCCCGACGGACGAGATGGCCGCGTGCTGGAGCCGCTTCTTGATGTAGCGACGAAGCAGCATGTCCTCGTAGATGAGATCCTGGTACTGCTTCCCCTCGGCGTACCACCTGGAATTCCATGTCCGGATGATGCCGAGTCGCAACCCGGTAGGCTGAGCTTTCTGACCCATTTGTCCTGATCCCCTCTTAGTCCGAGACCACCACAGTGATGTGGCTGAGCTTCTTGAGAATGCGGAATGCCCGTCCCTGAGCATGGGGACGGATCCGCTTGAGAAGGGGACCCTCGTCGATCATGACCGTCTTGACCTTCAGGCGATCGACGTCCGAAGAGCCTTCGACGTCCTTGACCTGGAAATTGGCGACCGCGGACTTCAGGCACTTCTCCAGCAGGTAGGCGCCCTTGTTGCGGCGGGAGAGGGAGTGGAGAGCGACCAGCGCCTGGTTCACCCCGACCCCGCGGATGTGCTTGGCCACGATGCGCAGCTTGGGCGAGCTGGAGCGCACGAACGTGGATTTGGCAAGAGCTTCCATTACTTCTTGCCCCCCTTTTCCGTCTTGGTGGCGGTGTGTCCCTTGAAGATGCGCGTCGGGGCGAACTCGCCGAGCTTGTGGCCCACCATGTTCTCCGAGACGTACACGGGCAGGAACTGCTTCCCGTTGTGGACGGCGAAGGTGAGCCCGACGAAATCCGGTGCCACCGTGGACCGCCGTGACCAGGTCTTGATGGGGACCTTCTTGCCGGTGGTGATGGCGTCCGCCGCCTTCTTCACCAGATGGCTGTCGACGAATGCGCCCTTTTTGAGAGACCGAGACATTCAGGGCTCCTCGTTACTTCGCGTTGCGCGAACGGACGATGAACTTGTCCGTGCGCTTGTTGTTGCGTGTCTTGCCGCCCTTGGCCTTCTTGCCCCAGGGACTGACGGGCTGGCGACCGCCGGAGGTCTTGCCTTCGCCGCCACCCATGGGGTGGTCGACGGGATTCATGGCCACGCCGCGCACCTTGGGACGGCGCCCGAGATGGCGGTTGCGACCGGCGGATCCGAGCTTGATGTTCTCGTGTTCGAGATTTCCGACCTGGCCGATCGTCGCGAAGTTGCGTCCGAGGATCCTGCGAGACTCGCCCGAAGGAAGCTTGACCGTGACGTATCCGGCCTCGCGCGCCGCGACTTCCGCGACGCCACCGGCGGAACGGACGATCTGGCCGCCCCTGCCCGTGGTCAGTTCGATGTTGTGGATCTGGGTTCCCAAGGGGATCTTCTCGAGAGGCAGCACGTTGCCCGGCTCGATGGGAGCCGTGGCGCTCGTGATCAGCTTGGAGCCGACGCGGATCCCGACCGGGGCCAGGATGTAGCGGCGCTGGCCGTCGATGAACTTGATGAGCGCGATGCGAGCCGACCGGTTCGGATCGTATTCGATGGTCTCCACGACGGCGGGAACGTCGAGGCGGTCCCGCTTGAAATCGATGATCCGGTAGGACTGCTTGGCGCCGCCGCCACGGCGACGGGAGGTGATCCGTCCCTGGCTGTTGCGTCCACCGGTGCGTTTCTTCCCCACCATCAGTGCCTTGTGCGGCGTCTGGGTGGTGATCTCGGCGAAATCAGAGACGGTCTTGGTGCGCTGGACCGGCGTGAGTGGGTTGTACTTCTTCAAGGCCATGGGATCAGACTCCCTCCAAGGCGTCGATGGTCTGGCCGACGGCCAGGCGGACGAACGCCTTCTTCCAGTCCGAACGGGATCCGACTCCCTTGCGAACGCGCTTGATCTTGCCCAGGAAGGTGGCGGTGCGGACGTCTTCCACCTTCACGCCGAAGGATTTCTCCACGGCATGGGCGATGTCGCTCTTGGAAGCATCCCGGGCCACCTCGAAGGTGTACAGGCTTCCGGTGTACCGCGCCAGGGTGCTCTTCTCCGTGAGGAGAGGGCGGACCAGGACTTCGGATGCGTGCTTCATGCGGCCTCCTTGCGGGCCTTCAGGGCCTCGAGCGACGCGCGGGTCAGCACCAGGGTGTCCGACCAGAGCACGTCGTAGACGTTGAGGTCCTGCGCGCGCTGCAGGTTGACGTTGGGCACGTTCCGCGCCGACAGCGTCAGGTTCTGGTTGGATCCGTCCACCAGGACAAGAGCCTTGGTTCCGGCGAGTTCCGCGTTCGCGAAGACCTTGACGAATTCCTTGGTCTTGGGAGCGTCGGGAACCAGAGTCTCGAAGACCACGACCTTGCCCGCACCGGCGCGGAGACTGAGCGCGGAGGTCAAGGCCACGAGCTTGGCCTTGCCGTTGAGCTTGCGGGTGTAGAGGTGGGGTACGGGCGCGAAGGGCTTTCCGCCGCGCACGTTGATGGGACTCGTGCTCGTGCCCTGACGGGCATGGCCGGTACCCTTCTGCTTGAAGGGCTTCTTGCCGCCGCCGGAAACCAGCGCGCGGTTCTTGCCCATCGACGTCCCCTGCCGCTGGTTGCCCTGGTGGATCACCACGGCTTCGTGCAGGAGAGCTTCGTTGACCGGCTGGGCGAAGAATTCGTCGGGGAGATCGATCTCCCCGGCCTTCGCGCCGGTCTGGCTGAACAAGGGTGCCTTGGCCATCAGTACTTCTCCACGATCACATGCCCGTTGATGGGGCCTGGAACGGCTCCGCGGACATAGAGAAGGTTGTTCTCGGCGTCGATCTTGACCAAGCGGAGGTTTCGAACGGTCACCGAAGCGTTGCCGTGCTGTCCCGGAGCCTTCTTGCCCGGGAGCGTTCGCGCCGGATAGGTGTGGGCACCCATGGAACCCGGTGCACGGTGGTTCACGTTGCCGTGGGTCTCGCGTCCGCGCTGGAAGTTGTGCCGCTTGATGGTCCCGGAAAAGCCTCGGCCCTTGCTGGTCCCGCGGACCAGGATGGCCTTGACCCCTTCGAAGGCGGAGACCGTGACATCGGTGCCGAGCGCGGGAGCTTCGCCCGTCAAGGGCAGTTCCGCGACGAACTGTGGAGCCGATTCCAGTCCCGCCTTGGCGTAGTGTCCGACTTCCGCCTTGGTGCAGTTCTTGGACTTCGAACGCCCGTACCCGAGCTGGACGGCCTCGTAGCCGTCGTTCTCCTTGGAACGGATCTGGGTGACCCTGCAGGGCCCCGCCTGGATGACGGTGACGCCAAGGGCGGTGCCGTCGTCCAGGAAGACCTGGGTCATTCCGAGCTTGATGCCGAGGATGCCTGTCATTGGCTTAGACCTTGATCTCCACTTCGACGCCGGCCGGAAGATCCAACTTCATCAGCGAGTCGATGGTCTGTGGGGTGGTGTCCATGATGTCGATGAGCCGCTTGTGCACGCGGATCTCGAACTGCTCGCGCGACTTCTTGTCGACGTGCGGAGAGCGCAGGACGGTGTAGACGGAACGAGCCGTGGGGAGGGGCACGGGGCCGGAAATGCGCGCGCCCGTGTTCTTGGCCGTGCGCACGATGTCGGCGGCGGACTTGTCGATCATGCGGTGATCGAAGCTCTTGAGGCGGATGCGGATCTTCGTGGCGGCCATGGTGGTTTACT
>CAYXXL010000321.1:0-3890 GCA_964469025.1 uncultured Fibrobacteria bacterium | reverse complement strand
ATCGCAGGAGCCGAGACGATCTACTCCGAGGCCTCGGGTGCCCCGGAACCGGTTCAGGCCTCCCATGTGACGGAAATCATGGTCGACGCCTGCGGGCTCCAATGCCCTGGACCCATCCTGCGCATGAAGGAAGCGGTCGACCGGGCACCGGCCAACGCCCACGTGGCCGTGAAGGCGAGCGATCCCGGTTTCGCCCGCGACGCCCGGGCCTGGTGCAACATCACGGGCAATCGATTGGTCTCGCTGCGCGAAGGGGGTGGCAACTGGACCGCCACCATCGAGAAGATACCGAAGCCATCGGCCGCGGTGCCATCGGCTCAGTCCAAGGCTTCCATGGCTGTTTCCGGCAACGAGGTGACGCTCATCGTGTTCTCCAACGACCTGGACCGCGCCCTGGCAAGCTTCGTGATCGCCAACGGCGCACTGGCCACGGGAAAGACCGTGACCATGTTCTTCACTTTCTGGGGCCTGTCCGTTATCCGCAAGCGCGGGAAGGTTCCGGTGCAAAAGGATTTCATGGGTCGCATGTTCAACTTGATGCTTCCGCGCAATGCAAATGGCCTTGGATTGTCCCGGATGAACTTCGGCGGAATCGGAACCATGCTCATGAAGCGACGCATGGAAGGCATGCAGGTGGATCGATTGGAAGCCATGATGGACAGCGCGCGCTGCGCCGGGGTGCGCATGACGGCTTGCCAGATGTCCATGGATCTCATGGGCGTGGCCCGCGAGGAACTGATGGATGGAGTGGAACTTGGCGGGGTCGCGAGCTATCTGGAAGCCGCCAGTAACGCGGGGATCAACTTGTTCGTCTGACGAAGAGCGTCTGACGAGTGCGACAGGGACCAAGGCCGAGCCCAACGGCGCCGGAAATCAGGCAGCCACGGAGGCCCTTTTCGCAAACTGGTTCTCGGGGCGCGCCAATCCCAGATTCTCGCGCAAGGTGTTTCCCTCGTATTCGGTTCGGAAAAGACCTCGCTTGCGCAGTTCTGGAATGACCAGGTCGATGAAGTCCGTCAGGCCGTCCGGCAGGGTGGGGGGCATGATGTTGAAGCCGTCGGCGGCACCCTGCGTGAACGCTGTTGGATTCGGTGCCGCCTAGTGTTCGTTTCCGTGCAGGCAGCGAACCAGCGCTCCCTCGATCCGGTCCACCGCCTCCTCGACCAGCGCTCGCGAGGTCCCGAAGTTGAGGCGCATCCAACCCACGCCCGGCGCGCCGAACATGCCGCCGCGGTTGAGGCCGACTTTCGCCTCCTTCACGAAGAGCCGTTCGATTTCTGCCTCCGCGAGGTCCAGACCCCGGCAATCGATCCACGCGAGGTAGGTGGCTTCGGGGCGCCGCAACCGCAAAGGAGGCAGGCGCGCGCGCACCGCGTCTTCCAGGAAGGCCGCGTTGCCGGCAAGCTGGACGAGAAGCGATTCCAGCCACTCGTCGCCGTGGTCGTAGGCGGCTTCCAGGGCGACGAGCCCCGGAACGCTGGTTCGCGACACTCCCAGATCGCGAAATCGCCCCGTGAAGGCCTTGCGCCGGGTGGGGTCGGGGATCACGACGGCCGAGGCGTTGAGGCCGGCGATGTTGAAGGTCTTGCTGGGCGCGACGAAGGTCAAGGCTCTCCGCGCGGCGGATCCTCCCGCGAGGGCGAAGGGGATGTGGACCGAAGGCCGGAAGACCAGGTCGGCGTGGATCTCGTCGGAGAGGACCAGAACGTCGTGGCGGGAGCAGATCTCCGAGACCGCGGTGATTTCCTCGCGGCGCCAGACCCGGCCCACCGGGTTGTGGGGGGAACAGAGGATCAGGGCTTTCGCCTGGCGTGCGCCTTCCTCCAGCCCCTCCAGGTCCATCCGCCAACCGTCCTCGCCGTGGACCAGCGGGTTCTCCACCAGTCGACGGCCGTGGTTTCGCGCGAGATCCAGGAAGGGATGGTAGACCGGGGTCTGGATCAGGATCCCGTCCCCCGGATCGGTGAAGGCGTCGATCGCAGCCTTGAGCGAGGGAACCACACCCGGAGCGAGAACGATGTCCCTGGGGGGGACCTCCCAGGAGAAGCGCCGCGAAATCCATCCCGCCAGCGCTCGCGCCGCGCCGTCCTGGCGCGCCGACGGATAGCCCAGCACGCCGTGGTCCAGGTTGCGACGCAACGCGTCCAGCACCGCGGGAGGAGCGGGGAAATCCATGTCGGCCACCCAAAGGGGCAGGATGTCGGGCACGCCGAACAGCGACGGTGCGTCGTCCCACTTGCAACTGCCCGTGCCGCGGCGCTCGGCCGCCTCCCAGGTGAAGACGCTTCCTGTCATGGAAGAGAATCTAGTGCGGCGCCTTGAAAACCCCCTTCGACGAAATGTCATCTCCCAACTCCGCCGGCCTGAACCTGCTCTGGGTGAACACGGTTCGCACCTCTCCACCTCTCCCCCCGGCCCCCTCTCCACTTGTTGGAGAGGGGTGGCCGCGTGAGCGGCCGGGGTGAGGTGGGGAGGCCGGTTTGCAGGGCTTTCGCTGGAACGTTGTCCCGCTCAGGCCTTCTTCAAGGCCTCTTCCACCAGGTCCCAGCTGTCGGCCAGCACGTCGGTGATGTCGGGCACGTCCCAATGGCCGGAATCCGACGACCACAGCGCGTTGACCTTGACCCCGAGCGGGTTGACCTTGGTGTTGAAGGCGGCGGCCACGGAAACGGTCAGAGCACAGCCACCTCGGGGATGGCTTCCACCAGGAGCTTGGTGACCTTGGCGGCGTTTTCCTTGAACACGGCCAGGACCGCCTCCCAGCTCACCGGCTCCTCGTCTTCCTTCCAGCAGTCGTAGTCGGTGCTCATGGCCACCGCGGCGTAGGGGATGCCTGCCTCCAGGGCGAGGGCGGCCTCGGTCGCGATGGACATGTTGACGACGTCCGCGCCCCAGAGGCGGAAGACCCTGGATTCGGCGCGCGTGGAAAAGCGCGGCCCTTCGATGGTCACCACGGTCCCCTTGTCGTGGACGGGGAATCCGTTGCGACGGGAAATGTCCACCAGGATGGCGCGGAGCCTCGCGTCGAAGGGCTCTGCGGCCGCGACGTGCACCGGCCGGTGGGGCTCGAAGCTTTCCGTGAAGGTGGCCTTGCGGTGCCGGGTGTGGTCGATGAACTGGTCCAGGATCACCAGGTGGCCGCGCCCGATCTCCTCCCGCAGCGATCCCACGGCGGTGGTGGCAAGGATGTGTGTGACTCCGGCGTCCAAGAAGGCCTGGATGTTGGCGCGGTAGTTCACCTGGGTGGGGGGGATCGTGTGCTCGCGGCCATGGCGGCCCAGGAGGACCACCTCCACGCCAGCGATGGTCCCGGTCTTGAGCGGGGCCGACGGTGCCCCCCAGCGCGTGTCCACCGCCACGTCGCGCGGGTTTTCGAAGATGGAGGGGTTGTCGAGGCCGGAGCCTCCGATGATGCCGATCTTGGCCATCTATGTCCTCGCTTGTCGGGATGTGTCCAGGATGAGGGTCCGGAAGGGACGACCGTCGACCTTCAACGAACGGCCCCACCGGAAAGGAGATCGAATCCGAGCATGAAGTGGCCGCAACGACCTGCCGGCAGCCTCGCGGTGCCCGGCAGATGCCCCCAGCGTTCGAAACCGAGGGATTCGAGCAGTCCCAGGCTCGCCGCGTTGGTGTCGAACACGACGGCCAGGACCTTCTCGTGGCCGATGGCGCGGGCCTTGTAGACGATTTCCGTCAGCAACGTCCGGCCCAGTCCGCGGCCCCTCGCCCGGGGAGCGAGGAAGACCGAAGCCTCGACCGTTCCGTCCAGCGCCCTGCGACCCGCGCGCCACGGGGAAAGCGTGCCGTAGCCCGCGAGTCCCTCGGCATCGTGCGCGACCAGCAGTGGATAGCGCGGGTCCATGTGCTCCTCCAGCCACTGGCGCCGG
>CAYXXL010000320.1:0-3932 GCA_964469025.1 uncultured Fibrobacteria bacterium | reverse complement strand
GTGGTGTTCGATCCGGACGGCAACGCCGAGACCGGGCTTTACCTGCGGGCGAAGGCCGGACAACAGGTGCAGGTCCTGAGCGTGCTTCCGATTCCGGGGCTGGTCCAGGTCGTCCGGTATTGAGGTGTCGACGCGCGGTGGCGGCTTTCTCGACGACATATCGCGGAATCCCTGTTCACCACCGAGAGGGACACAACCGACGGCCTTCTTCGGGGGTGTCTTTAGAACGCGGATCGCCCATCCCGTGTGGACAAAGGCTTCCCGGCGGATTTCGTCCCTGGTGTCCGGCGCCGAGGTACGCAAAAAGGTACGTACCCCCGAACGATGCCCCTCCATGGTCCGAGGATCGCCGGAGAGGGGAGAGACCCGAAGGACGGCCGACGCAACTCCGGGGCGGTCAGTCCTTCTTCGGTGCGCGAAGAAAGCCGTTGACCACCACGCCAATGGTGGTCACAACCAGGGCCAGGCCGATTGTCTGTTGTCCGTGGAATGCGCAGGCGATCCCGGATCCCCCGAAGACGAGGGCGAGAACAGCAGCGACCCATATTCCCGTCAAGCGGTCGCGGTGGCTGTTGCCTATCGCGAGCTTTTGGAGCGCTTGGTCCTCCTTTTCCAGGCCGTTCCGATTGGTCTGTTCTCGTTCCGCAAGCTGGAGAAGCCGTTCCGCCACGCCGGGCAGGATCGCTTCCTACTCCTTCAGCATCTCTGGATGCGGTAGAAGGCCGGAAAAGGCCTCTACCTGGAGGGCACATGACCTTCGGAAACGGCCCGAGCCCTGACCTGTTGTTGCGGCGGGTTACGGGGTTGCGGATGCTTGTCGCTCATCCACCAACCGTCCCCAAGCCCGGGTGAAGTCCCCTCGAAGGTTTTCTTGGTCTCGCTGGACCCCTTCCAGCAGGGCGGCACGCCGGTCCCGGGGCCGCAGCATCTTGGAATAGTCCACCGGGGCCGGAAAAAGGCACGTCGCCGACCCGAAGCCAGCCCAAAAGCCCCCTTCACCGGAACGCCCAGTGCTTCGGCTCGTTTTCGTGCGACCGGCCATTCCGGCTTCCTCCTCCGGGGCTCCACAAGGATCCCGTCTTCTCCCATGTATTCTAGAATCCAAGGTAATCCCTGACAACATCTTGCGGGATGTCCCCGGAACGCTTCGGACGTTCGGGACGTTCAGTCGCTTGCCGCTTCCAGGATTGTATCCGCCGCCCATTGATTCAGGCTCTTTCCATGGGCCGCCGCCGCGTGGACCGCCGCGGAATGGACCTCCGGGGGAACCCGAAGCATGAGGCGACCGGAGAAGCTCCGATCCGGCTCGATCCCCTTCTCCGCGCACATCTCCAGGAACACCTTGAGGGAGGCCGCGCCTTCACGCTTGAGTTCCGCGAGGCTCTTCCCGTAGAAGTCGGCTCCCCCGTTCAGTCCCAGGAACTCGCCCCGAAACGCCCCGATCTCCGCGTCGAAAAGAATGGTGGCCTTGTACTTGCCGAAGTTCATCGTGTTGTTCATGGCTCTACCCCGTTTGCTTCCAACCACTTCCGGACGGTCGCGACGGCTCCTTTGTCCGTGTCGGGCGATGGGTGGGGCCGATGAAAGACCCGCACCTCCCCGAACAGGAACACCCCGATCCGCGATCCTTCCCGTTGACTGATTTCCGCACCAAGTTCCCGGAAGAGCCCTTCGATGTCCACCCAACGGATTCCCCCTCGGACAGGTCGGGCGAAGATCGCGTCCAGCGTCTTCCGGTGTGTCGCTCTCATGGACATATGATAGCACTTTCTGCAATCATTTTCCACCCGTTTGGGGTCCGGTAGGGTTCGAGGATGTTCGGAACGGTCCGCCGCATCAGCTTTTCCCCAGCCTTCAGTGGAAAGAACATTCCAGCGGTGAGGCTTCCCAAATTCTCGGCCTGACTCACAAGGAGGAACGAGTGGATGTACTTGAGCCGAAAGAAGGCCGGATCCCGCTATTTTGCTGGGGTTTCCGGCCTTTGTCGGACCTTCTCTGATCCTCTTTCAGCGGAGGGGGTGGGATTCGAACCCACAAGTCCTTTCGGACGGCGGTTTTCAAGACCGCTGACTTAGCCGTTAGCCTACCCCTCCGGCGGTCGCAAAGCTAATCGCTAGGCGTCTCCCGCCCAGGCGAGGCAAAGTCCGCGAACGGAGGGAACCCCCGAGGCCAGCAGCACCGCCGCGCAGGCGGAAAGCGTGGCTCCTGTCGTGAGAACGTCGTCCACCAGCACCACCGGCACCCCGGCCTTGAAATCCGTCCCCACGGAGAATGCCTGGGACAGGTTCCGACGCCGGTCCGCGGAACCCAGCCGGGTCTGGGTTCCGGTCGAGCGCCGACGTTCGAGCCAGCGCTCCGCCACCGGAACCCCGAGCCTTCGCGCCCACGCCTTCGCGGAAAGCGCGCTCTGGTTGTAGCCCCTCTCTCGCAGCCGGGCGGGATGGAGGGGGACCGGCACCAGGACGGACCCGGGATGGCAAAAACCGTCCGGAACCGCGGAGGCGGCCAAGGACACCAGCTCGTCGGCCGCGTAGCGGAGCGATCCGTACTTCAGGCCGTGGACCAGGACCCGCACCGGAGGCACGAGCTCGGGACCGCAGGCGACCGCTTCCACTCCCAACGGAGGTCTGGCGCGGGAGGTGGCGGCAAGCGCCTCGTCCCGGCAGGTCCCGCACAGCGTCCCCCCCGCCGCGGACAGCGCCTGGCAGCGGGGACAGACCGGCGGCAGCAGGAAGCCCATGGACCATTCCACCACCACGCGGGCGCCTCGCGCAAACGACCGAGCGTATCTCACGGGTCCTCGCCCAACCTCATGTGCAGGAGGAATCCCACCAGCATCATGCAGGTGATCACGAAGGATCCCCCGTAGGAAAGAAACGGCAGGGGGAGACCGGTGACCGGCATGAGTCCCAACGTCATCGCCACGTTGACGATGGCGTGGAAGGAGAAGATGGTGGCAGCCCCGACGATCACGAGATTCCTGAACCTGTCCGATTCCTCGAAGCACATCTGGAGGCACCGGATCAGAAAGGCGAGCAGCAGTCCCAGCACCGCGAAACAGCCGGCGAAGCCGAACTGCTCGGCCAGCACCGCGAAGATGAAGTCTGTGTGTTCTTCGGGAAGGAACTGGAGATTGCTTTGGCTTCCCTGCCCGAACCCCTTGCCCAGGAGTCCGCCCGACCCGATGGCGACTTGCGACTGGAGGACCTGGTAACCCGCACCGCCCGGATCCCGCGTGGGGTCCAGGAAGGTCATGATGCGGGCGCGCTGGTGCGGCTTCAGGACCTTGTTCCAGGCGATCTGGGAGGCGAGTCCCGCCAGGAGGACGACCAGCCCGAAGGTCGTGGCCACCCGCCCGGAAACCAGCCCCAACCGCCAGCGCCGGAACAGGAGGGCCCACATCCCGATGTTGAACACCGCCCACAAGGTGAACTGGAACGAGAGGCCGACGGAGAGCAGGGGACTCGCCAGGACCACCAGATCCATCACCGTGAAGCCGCTCCAGAAGAGCATCGAGACGAAGACCATGGCGACCGCCAACGCGGTGGAGAGATTGGGCTGCTTGAGGATGAGGACGAACGGCACCAGGAACACGGCGAAGGGGACCACCAGCGGGCGAAGGTTGGAAAGTCCCACCTTCCGGTCGGAGAAAAGCCTGGCAAGCGCGAGCAGCACGCCGAGCTTGGCGAACTCCGAAGGCTGGAAATGGAAGCCCCCCATGGCGAACCAGCGTTCGGCACCTTTCGCGGAAGCCGAGACCAAGGCCAGAGGCAACAGAAGCAACCCGTAGAGAATGTAGGCGGAGCGATACCAGAAGCGACGGGGCACGACGGTGACGCCCACCATCGCGGCGAGCCCGAGGCCGTACCACATGAGCTGCTTCTTCCAGTAGTCGGCCTCGTGCGGCGCGTTGGAAATGGAGTAGAGCATCA
>CAYXXL010000319.1:0-3932 GCA_964469025.1 uncultured Fibrobacteria bacterium | reverse complement strand
TGACGGGATCCACCAGCCCGGTGGGCCGGACCACCAGTTCCACGATCTCGCCGCCCGTCTTCGCCATCTCCCACTTGCCCGGGGTTGCCGAGACGTAGAGGGAGGCGGGCATGCGCTCCTCGAACTCGTGCCAGCGCAGCGGGCGGTTGTCGATGGCGCTGGGCAGTCGGAAGCCGTGCTCCACCAGCGTGGTCTTGCGCGAGCGGTCGCCTTCGCTCATGCCCCCGATCTGGGGGATGGTCACGTGGCTCTCGTCCAGGATCAGGAGGAAGGGCTTGGGGAAGAAATCCAGCAGCGTGCTGGGAGGCGAGCCCACGGGCCGGTTCTCCATGAGACGCGAATAGTTCTCGATCCCGGAGCAGTAGCCGGTCTCCTGGAGCATCTCCAGGTCGTAGTTCACGCGGCTCTTGAGACGCTCGTATTCCAGGAGCTTCCCTTCCCGCGACAGTTCCTTCAAACGGCTGTCCAGTTCGTCCTTGATGCGCTGGATGGCTCCATCCATCCCTTCGTCGCCGGTCTGGTAGTGGCGGGCGGGGAAGATGGCCGCGGCGGGGGGCTCGTCCAGGACATTTCCCGTCAAGTATTCCACGATCCGCAGCCGTTCGACCCGGTCGCCCAGGAACTCCACGCGCAGGATGCGGTCGTCGTAGGCGGGCCAGACCTCCACCACGTCGCCGCGCACCCGGAAGGTGGCGCGCTTGAGGTCGACGTCGTTTCGATTGTACTGCATGTCCACCAGCGCGCGCAGGAAATCGTCGCGCTCCAGGTCCTGTCTGGGCTTCAGCTCCACCACCTTCTCCAGGTAGGCCTGGGGCGATCCCAGTCCGTAGATGCAGCTCACGGTGCTCACCACCACGATGTCCTTGCGGGTCAGCAGCGAGGTGGTCGCGCGCAACCGGAGCTTCTCGATCTCCTGGTTGATGGAGGCGTCCTTCTCGATGTAGGTGTCCGTGGTGGGCAGGTACGCTTCCGGCTGGTAGTAGTCGTAGTAGCTCACGAAGTATTCCACCGCGTTTCGCGGGAAGAACTCCTTGAACTCCTGGTAGAGCTGGGCGGCCAGCGTCTTGTTGTGCGAGAGAACCAAGGTGGGCCAGCCCAACTGCTTGGCGATGTTGGCCATGGTGAAGGTCTTCCCGGACCCGGTCACCCCCAACAGCACGATGTCCTTCTCGCCGGCCAGGTACTTGGTCACCGCCGCCTCGATGGCGTAGGGCTGGTCGCCGGACGGCTCGTAGTCGGACACCAGTTCGAACGGTCGCTCCAGGGGCGTGATCTTCAATTCCATGGTGCTTGGGAATCTACCCGCTCGAGACGATGCTGCACAGGTGTGTAGAGTCGGCCCCTCCTCCGATGCTTGGCCCGTAACCGATTGGATCTTTCCCCCTCGAAGCTCCAGTG
Organism: uncultured Fibrobacteria bacterium; assembly: GCA_964469025.1. GTDB lineage: Bacteria > Fibrobacterota > Fibrobacteria > UBA5070 > UBA5070 > UBA5070. The sequence continues at coordinate 2,534 of CAYXXL010000319.1, read as the reverse complement.
CCCCCATCGCCCTTGAAAATTCGGAGTCGGTTCCGAATTTTCAACCCGATAACCGGCGTGTCGCAGTCCCCCTTGGCTGGTATCTTATTGAAGACTTGTTTGTCTTGTGTTTGGAGGCCGCGTGAAACTCTTCCAGCCATCCACGCGCATCGTCTGGTACGAGGTGGTCGGGTTCTCCGCCATCATCGGGATTTCCTGGGCCAACGAGTTGGGCGGACTGGCGCGAGTCCTCCTGGGCGGGAGGTACGCCTCCAATTGGCAGGACGCCGTCGTGGACACGTCCATCATCCTGGTCGTGGCCATCCCGACCATCTACATGTCCTGGCGGATCTCCAAGCGCCTCCATTACCTGGAACGGTTCCTGAGACTCTGCGCCTGGTGCCGGAAGGTCGGGCAGGGAGAGGACTGGGTCTCCGTCGAGGAATTCCTGCACGAGGAGCTGGGCACCCAGACCACGCACGGAATCTGTCCTGCATGCATCCGGAGGCTCGAGGAGAGCCAGATCGAGCGGGACTGAGTCAGATCTTCCGGAGCAGGTCCAGGTCGTCCTGGAGCCGGGAAACCGATTGGCCCGCGGCGGTCGCCGCGTCCTCGATCCCGCGGTTGTAGAAGTGGCGTCCCACGTGGTCTTCCAGATGGTCCACCAGAAGGCGCAGTCGCAGATCGGACAGATCCAGGTCCTGGTCGCTGGCGAACCCTTCCAGCGAGAGCCGCACGGCGTTCCTTCCCTGTTCCCCCAGGTCGATGCGCGAGGCGGGCCGCTTGACGCGAGTCACCACCGGTCCCCGCTCCGGCCCAGGATGTTGCCCCCGTAGACGGATTCCGACGGGGCGTCGATCACGCGGGGGACGGCGGTGCGACTGCGGCGGCCGTATCCCGTGAACAGCTCGATGGCGCGTTCCACCAGAGTGTTCCACGAGGGATCCACCGTGCAAAGGCCCTTGGCCAGCGAGAAGGGATGGTTCCCGAACCCCAGCACGCCCGGGCGAGGGTCGTTGGGCGCGTTGCGGGCGTCGAAGTGGTCGAGGGCGGAAAGCGCCAGGAGATCGTCGGCGCACACCCAGAGAGGGGCGCCCAGGCTGCTGGCGGAGGCGAAGAAGCGGTCGAGCTCGTAGCGGGTGAGGCCGGTGTCCAGAAGCAGCCGTCGGAGTTTTCCGGCGAAGGATCGCGTGGGATCCTTGGGGAGGCCCTCGGGAAAGACGTCGAACCACTCCAGGGTGGCGAGCCAGCGCGGACCCCACCGGTTCAGGAGCGTCTCGCGCAGGACGGCAAGCTGCGGGGGCAGGCCCTTCTCCCCGGGCGCGGGCAGGAGGAGAACCTTTTGCGGGGCGTGGCTGGCGACCAGGTGGTCGGCCAAGGCCAGTCCCAAGGCGGCCCAATCCGGCTCCAGGACATGGGCGTTGGAAGGCAGACGCTCGGGTTGTTCCTCGGGAGCCACGGGGGCGGTGTGGAACCAGACCACGGGCTGGTCGGTGGCCTCGGTGGCAAGGTCCCAGAGGGGCTGGGATCGTCCGTAACCGGGGTCCAGCAGGAGAATTCCCGCCAATCGATCTCCCAGCGAGGCCAGTTGCAGTTGCAGGGCCTTGGTCGCCATCGCGTCCAATTGGCCGTGCCGATCGTACCCGATGGGCGCCCAGGAGAGCTGGTACCCCATGTACTGGAGGTGTTCCCGGACTTCGACCGAGCGCAGGAACCGGTTGCTGGGAGCCCCGGTGGGATCGATGGCGCGCAGGATCTGTCCAACCACCACCACGAAATCGCGACCGCCACGCCTCTCCTTGCGGGTGGCCCGGCCTTCCTCGGGAACGGGGGAGTAGCGCTCGTCCACCGGGATGTGCCAGGGCTCGGGAGGAGGCTCTACGGTGGCTTCCCCGGGCGTCGGCTCCGGTTCCGGCAGGCCGGGTTCGGGGTCGCCCGGAAGGCGCAGGAAGAAACCCCGTCCATGCACGGCGAACACGCGCGCCTCCCCGTCCAGTTCCAGGAGGACCTTCTTGACGGTATTGGGGGCCACCTCGAACTGGGTGGCCAAGTCCCGGAGGGAGGGGAGTTCCCGTATGCCTGCGGCGGCGGCCTGGTCCACCAGTTCCTGGAGCCGGGCGCGGAGTTCAGCGGTCTCGTGCATCGCGAAAATCTACCACACGGCCCACCTGCCTTGTGGATTCAGCTCGCTGCGCGCACTCCGTTGCGCAGGATCCACAGACCCGTGCCCTCGGCATCCGGAGCGATTTCCCCGCGGGTCCAACGCGGATGCTGCGAGCCGGTCAGGAAGACTTCCGGGTGCGGCATGAGCCCGAAGATCCGTCCGCTGGGGTCGCACACGCCGGCGATGTCGTCCTGGGAGCCGTTGGGGTTGTCCGGAAAGGAGGATCCGCCGTAGCGCAGGCAGGCGAGATGGCCGTCCAGGATGGAGCGCCGGACGGACTCGTCCTTGTGGATCCACTTCCCTTCGCCGTGGCGCACGGGCAACTCGAACCGATCCAGTCCGCGGGTCCAGACGCAAGGCGATTCGGGGTCGGCCACTAGCGGGCACCAGC
>CAYXXL010000318.1:0-3961 GCA_964469025.1 uncultured Fibrobacteria bacterium | reverse complement strand
CAGTGCTCCCGTGTCGTCGGGGAATAGGTAGGTTGGAGCCTATGGACATGGGACTTTTCCGGTTTTTGCATGGCGATCCTGCGCACCTGGACGGCCGGCTTACCGCAATCGCCCATTTGGTGGCACCATTGCCGGAAGGCCATCCCGGTGCCGCAATGGTCCACGAATCCTTGCTTTCCGTGCAAGGAAACTACCGCGACCAGCGGACCATGGCCGATTTCTTCCGCTCCGAATTCGGGCTTTCCGTGGAAAAAGGCATCGAGGAAATCATCGAACAGGCGCGCCAGAACGGGGGTCTGGAAGGAGCATTGGACCCGGATCAGGTCCGCGAGCGCCTGCGCATCATGGGGGATTCGGAATTTCTGCCCATTCCCGCGAAGGTCGTGCATCTCTCCGGACTCGATGCGGCGGCCACCCTGGAGGGCGACGTGGTTTTTCTGGGGGATTTCGCGGAATTCCAGTTCGCCCACATGGCGGTGAACTCGTTCCCCATCCTCTACCAGGCCCGGTACCGCGAACAGCAACGGCAGCTGATGCGCGAGCAGATCGAAGGGATGCTGGAGAAACTGGCCGCACCGCCTCCCGACATCCCCGCTTCGGTCGCGCCCACCCTGGAAACCTTCCAGGGCGATCTTGAAAACCATCTGCTCCGCGAGATCCTGCCCGGCATGTTCTACGCCCCGGAATCCAGCCCCGAAGCCCTGGATGCGGAGCTCCGTTTCCGGACGTTCATGGCCCCCCATCTCTACCCCGCCGACGTCGAACGGATGGTGGGCTTGGTTCCGAGCATCCGGCATGGAGAGAGCCTCGCCGTGCACCAGTTGGAATTGCTGGTCCGCAAGGCGGTTGCGCTCCAGCGGGAAGACTGGAAGACGCTGGATTCCCTGCGCAAGGATCTGGGCGAAGGGTAGGTCCGCGCAGGAATTCCCCCGGTGCGGACCGAAGCGTTATGAATCGGGCTCGTAGGGATCGGGCATGCCCGACCCCTACGCGGGGATTCACCTCAGGGTTTGTCCGTGGTGTATTCCTTCAAGGCGTCCAGGTTGGTCACCTTGATCTCCACGCGACGGTTCAGTTCCCGACCCTCGGCGGTCTTGTTGGTCGCCTTCGGCTTGGTGTCGCCGTAGCCCCTGGCCTCGATCTTTCCGGTCAGCTCGGGATGCGCCTGCACCAGGAAGTCCTCGACCGCCTCGGCGCGATCCTTCGAAAGACTCAGGTTGGTCTTGGGCCGTCCTTTGTTGTCGGTGTGGCCACCGACCTCGAAGCGCAACTTCGGATACTTCACCAGGATGGCTCCGATCAGGTTGAGGTATGGTTGGGAGTTGGGCTTGATCCGTGCGTTGCCCAAGTCGAAGTAGACCGCGTCCAGGTTGAGCATTCCCGTGCGCAGGAAGCTCGCTTCCAGGTCGCTTCGCTTGTTCCTCTCCGCTTCGATCTGCGCGCGGGCTTCGGCCAAGGCGGCCGAATCCTGGGCCTGGGTCGAGCTGCCCAGTCTGCGGCACGCTTCCAGTGCCAGTGCCTGGCGGACGGAATCTCGGGTCAAGGTGTCCACCAGCACGTTCCTCTCCTGCACCACATTGTGCAGGCTGTCGATGCGGGAGTTCAACTTTTGGGCATTGGCATCGCCTTCGGCGATCTTGGCCTTCAGGGCAACGCGCTCCAGGGAGTCGTTGCGGCGGGCCTGGGCGCGGGCCTCGCGGGCATTAGCGGCCAGATCGATACCGACGGACAAGCCCACGAAGGCGCGCCATGGATCCAAGGCATGGACATCGGTCATTCCCGAACGGGTCTGACTGAAGGCGAAGTCGCCGCCCACCTGGAATTGGACGTTCGCGGGGAGATGGAAGGTGAAGGAACCGGTGGCCCATGTGGGGTCGGTCTGGGGATTGTAGTTCGACCACATGGTGCGGGTGTGGCCTTCCAGTCCGATGGTCAGGGCTGGGATGGGATCCAGTTCCACGCCCCCGTCCAAAAGCACAAGGAGAGGTTGGCCACTGACGAAGGCTTGATCGAGGCCTTCGTTCAAATGCATCCGAACGGGGAACGGAACCGATCCGGTGCGCAAGGTCTGCAGCAGTCGCGCCTGGAGGTCGTAGCCGGAGCGGGTCTCGAAATAGTCCCAGCCGTCGGCGCGGGGCGTGCCGGACGGGGTCGAGCCAAGTTGGATCTGGTTCTGGGAGGTTCCCGCGACCAGTCCCATCTGTGCCGCCAGGCGGATCGGAAAGGTGCTGTCATAGGGGGCGGAAAGCTGGACTTGGAGTCCGCTGGACCCGAGGCCATTGGTGGGAGAAGGGTACATGCCGTCGCTGTTGGCGGTCGCATAGTTGGAGAACCAGCCCGTCAGGTCCGCCCAATCCGACAAACCCAATCCGAGCGAATAGATCCCCACACCGACGTCCGTGCCGGTCTGAGCGGTGCGACCGGCAACCCCTTGGTCCACCTGGTAGCCGGTTCCCGTGGCGGAAAGGGACAGAAATCCCTCGCCCAAGGGTTCTGCGGACCGGGTCTGGGTCAGTCCGCGGGTCCCATTCCATTGGATCATGGTGGGGTAGACGACGTCCTGCGCGCCTAGCCATCCTGCGCTGGCGGCAAGGATCAGTGCGGTTTTTCTCATGGCGACCTCCGGGAAGTGGACGTGATTGCCTTGAAACATACTGACGATTTTCACCCAGCCTGGGGTGCACCGTCTACAAATAGTGACAGGAAGCGTTGAAATTTCACCCTTCTGGCGGACTCCAGGGGAGGCCATGTTCCTTTCCGACAAAGCGTCCAGGGCGACTTGCGGGTGGCAGTACATTGTGTTCCATGTCCGAGCCGAGCGCCCAGGGAGCGGGTGAAGCGCCTCTCCACCTCACGGAACGCCAGAAAGCGGTGCTTTCTTCCATCGTGCAGCGGTATGTGGGGAACGCAGAGCCTGTCGGATCCCGGCAGGTCAGCAGGGACATCGTCGACAGCCTCTCCCCCGCCACCATCCGCAACGTGATGTCGGACATGGAGGAGATGGGTCTGATCGACCAGCCCCACACCTCCGCCGGTCGACAGCCCACCGAGCGGGGTTTTCGCGTCTGGGTGGACCAGATCATGCCCGCCACCCCCCTTTCCGAGCAGGAAAGGCAGGTGGTGGATACCACATTGGGGCAGGCCCGGACCGAGGAGCAGCTTCTGGCCTCCGCCGCATTGGCCCTGGCCGAGGTCACCAGGCTTTTGGGATTGGCCATCGCGCCGGTTCTGCAGGGGGCCAGGTTGGAGCGGTTGGAGCTGGTCTGCGTGGGGGATACCACACTGCTTGTGGTGGCTTCGTTCGGGTCCGGGCTCATCCGCTCCATTGCCGTGGATACCGGTCGCCCCGTTCCGTCGGAGACCCTCTCGGACCTGATCCGAAGACTCCACCTGACCGCCCTGGGACGCACCCCAAACGAACTCCAGAGAAACCTCCGCGACATGGAATCCGCCGAAGTCCGCCCGGACGATCCGCAGGAAGAGGTGTTCCGGTTGATCTTGCGCGCCCTGCTGGACGTTTCCCATCCGGTGCGGTCTTCCGATGCCTTCTTGCAGGGCACGAGCCATGTCCTGGCCCAGCCGGAAATGGGCGAGAGGCGCTCCATGGCCAACCTGATGCAACTCCTGGAAGACCGCCGCCAACTGGTCCAGCTTCTCCAGGACAGAATCGGGCATGACGGGGTGTACATCACCATCGGGTCGGAAAACCGGGTGGAACACCTGCGACCGCTGTCCTTGGTCACGCGCAATTACAACATCGGCGACGCGCGCGGAGCGGTGGGGGTGCTGGGCCCCACGCGCATGCCCTATGCGAAGCTGGCCTCGGCGGTCGATTACATCGCGCTGCGCCTGAGCCAGGGCTGACGAGACGAGCACCTAGTGTGCCGTCCTGCAAGAGTGACCACCAACCGTTCGTCCTGAGGAGCCCATGGAATGGGCGTCTCGAAGGGCGGAAGCGATA
>CAYXXL010000317.1:0-3964 GCA_964469025.1 uncultured Fibrobacteria bacterium | reverse complement strand
CCACGACGTCCTCGCCCTGGGCGTTCACCAGGTACTCGCCGAAGAAGACCTTCTCGCCGGTGGCGGGATCGCGGGTGAAGGCCACGCCGGTCGCGGAATCGTCGCCCATGTTGCCGAACACCATGGACTGCACGCTCACGGCCGTTCCCCATTCCGCGGGGATGCGGTACTTGGCGCGGTACAGGATGGCGCGTTCGTTCATCCAGCTCTGGAACACGGCCTGGATGGCGCCCTGGAGCTGCTCCCGGGGATCGGAGGGAAAGGACTTCCCGGTGTACTTCTTCACCAGGGCCTTGTAGCGGACGACGAGTTCCCTGAGGTTTTCCTCGGAGAGCTCGTTGTCCAGCTTCGCGCCGGCTTCGCGCTTCACGGCGTGCAGGACGCCCTCGAAGGGTTCCTCTTCGTTCTCGTGCTTCTTCTGCACTCCCATCACGACGTCGCCGTACATCTGGATGAAGCGGCGGTAGCAGTCGAAGGCGAACTTGCCGTTTCCCGTCGCCGCCTTGAGCGCCTCCACGGTCTCGTCGTTCAGGCCCAGGTTCAGGATGGTGTCCATCATGCCGGGCATGGATTCGCGGGCGCCGGAGCGCACCGAGACCAGGAGGGGATTCCTCTTGTCGCCGAACTTCTTGCCCAAGGCCTTCTCGAGCTTCGCCACGGCGGCGTCGATCTGGGGCTTGACGTCCGAGGGGAACTTCTTCCCCTGCTTGTAGTACTCCACGCACACTTCCGTGGTGATCGTGAAGCCGGGGGGGACGTTGAATCCCTGCCGCGCCATCTCGGCGAGATTCGCACCCTTGCCACCCAGAAGGTTCTTCTGCGTGCCGTTGCCTTCGGATGCGTTCGCGCCGAAGAAATAGACGTACTTGCTAGCCATGCGTTCCTCTTTGGGATCGATGTGGGCCGAGGCCGGTCCGGCGGAGCTTGGTGTCGGACTGCCAATGGCGATAGAGGGGGGAAATATATCTCCGGGAGCTGGAACTCCGCGATTGGGAAACCGCGCGGGCGAGCTTGCCCGGGTTCGGGCGGGTCCAGCCCGGGGTGCAGCCGTCCGGACAGGATCCGAAGGATGTATCTCTGATTTCGATGAGCGAGGAGACAGATCCGCTTCCGACCCGGCTTTCCGTGGTGGTGCACATGCACGATCCGGGATTTCTCGCCGACGAGGAGATCCGAAGGCTTTCTTCTTCGCCACTGGAGACTCTGGCCGGCATCCTGCAACGTCACCTGTCCTTCCGATTCGGGCTGTACCTGCCCGGTCGCGTCCTGGAAAGCGCCGCCCGCACCGTCCCTCGCGTCCTGGACATCCTGCGCCAAGCCGGGACCGCGGGGAGGCTGGAATGGCTTGGAGGAGGCTTCCACGATCCTCTCTTCGCCCAGATTCCCGAGTCCTCCCGGCGTTCGCAGATCCAGATGCTCTCCGGTTCCCTGCGCCAGCACACGGGTGCCGAGCCGCACGGGATCTGGCTTCCGGGCTTCGTCTGGGATCCTTCGCTGGTCACGGGATTCCTCCAATCCGGTTTTTCATACACCGTGCTGAAGGACCACCAGATCCCGCTCGCGGAGGAGGACGCGCGCTTCGGATGGTTCCTCACCGAGGAGCTCGGAGTGCCCTTCCGTCTGCTTCCCTCGCGCGAGGCGTTGTGCGCCCTGTTCCGCGCCGGGGCCGTGGAGGAGATGCTCCGGCTGGCCTCCACCCCGGCGCTGGAGGGGGGAGATCCCCCGGGAGGCATGCTGGACGTCTCGCTCCTGGCCTCCAGCCGGGAGGGGTTCGAGCCGGTGCATCTGGAACGGTTGTCCGCCCTGGCCGAGCTTTGCGACCGGCAACCCGGAAGGTACGAGCTGATCCTCCCCGGAGAGGCGATCCGGACGGACGAGCCCCGATCGGTGGTGTACCCCCCTCCTTCCGCGGCGCGGGCTTTTTGCGACCCGGGTCCCGGGGGCGGTGTCCGCGATCTCCTGCGCCGCCAACCGTGGGCCAATCTCTGTCACAAGCGGATGTTGCACCTCCTTTCCCGGTCGGAGCAGGTGCCGGGACCCAAGATCCGCGCCATGGTGGCCGATCCGCTGCTCCAGGCCCAGAACGCCAGTCTTTTCAGGGACGCGGACGAAGCGGGAGGAATCCGGTATCTGCGCGACCGAGTCCGTCTGGGCTCCCTCATCCTGGAGGCGGAGACGGCCCTGGACCAGACCTTGCCGGACGATTCCGTCCAGGTGGACGCCTTGGACCTTCTCTGCGAGGGGTCGCAGCAGGTGCTGGTTCGCAATTCCAAGCTGTGCCTGCTCCTGGAACCGCGCCGCGGAGGCCGCCTCTCGGCGCTGGACTTCAAGCCGCGCCGCCATCCCTGGGGCTGTTCGGCGGGAGGCGCGGTTCTTGTGGAATCCTTCCTGGCCGTCCAAGGGTCTTCCGGGGAGGACGGTCTCGCGGTCGGGGATTTCCCGGACAGGCCGTTCGAAGTCCAGTACAAGCGCACGCACCAGGATCTCCAGGTGGTCATGTGTCGCGCGGGCACCTTGCGGCTGTCCGGACTGTCGCACCCGATGCTGTTCGAGAAGACGTTCACCGTCCGCGCCGGAAAGGCCCAGGTCGCGGCCACCTACAAGATCACCAACACGGGGTCGCACCTGCTCCTGTTCGTGTTCCGGTGCGTGCTTTCCGCCAGTCCGGGAGAAGGCGGGGCGGGGGAGCAGAAGCACCGCATCGATCCCGGACCGGCCGTCGATCTGCGCCAGAATCTGGCAGCGACGGGGAAGTCCTGGGATGTGGCCGACAGGCCGGCCGGCGTGACGCTCTCCTGGGAATCGAACAAGGAGGCGAAGTTCCTGGCATCCCCGCGCCTGGTGCAAAGGGGCGGGGACCAGGACGCGGGTCGCCTGGACGGGATGGACGCGAGCGCGGACTGGGAGATCCAACTTCCTCCCGGCGAGTCGTGGGCACTGATCACGAGGATCGACCTGGGAACCGCCCGCAAATCATGAGCGCCCTCGACTTCTCCCTCTACGAAACGTCCGGACTGCTGGTGATCGCCCCTTCGGGCCGGCTGGACGCCGAGTCGGCCACGGTGCTGCGCGAAAAGGTGCAGTCCCTGTCGGAAAGGAAAAGGTCCGTCGTGCTGGATCTGCTCCGGGTGGTGTCGCTCTCGGACGAGGCGGTCTTGCAGATCTTGTCCATCGAGTCCGACCTCCGCGGCACGGGCGCCGATCTCGCCATCCTGTGCGTTTCCGAAGACGTGCTGGACAGGTTGTCCCCTTGGCGGAACCTGTTCCGGATCCATCCGAGCCTGGCGAGCCTGCTTTCCACCGGTTTCCAGGACCGGGGTTTCCGGTGGTCCCGCCGCACCGGTTTCCGGTTGGCCGCTCCCGTGGCCGTCTCGCTTGGAGCCATCCTGGCGGGTTGGATGGCCACACTGATGATCCTGGTTCTCTGGCAGTTCCGGATGCTGCAGGTCGAGGGCGGAGAGCTGGAGCGGCTGCGCGGCGAGCAGACCCGCGCCGAACGCGAGATCGCGGACTACGAGACCCGGTTGAAGCCCCTGGCCGACCTGGGTCTCCTGGAGTTGCCCCAGCGCCACTGGGTGCGCCGCAAGACTCCGGAAACCGGCGGAGATTCCGTTCCTTGACCGATGTGCCCGACAAGGATTCGACGAGCGGGCGTTCCTGGACCCTGGCCATGCGTCCCACCGTGCTCGGGATCTGTCTGCTGGCCACGGTGCTGCTGGCGGACACGGTCCTGGTGGTGGTCCTGGGGGAGATGAATTCCAGGAGCCGTCGCGAACAGGCGCGCATCCGCGTCCGCCTCGATTCCCTGCAAACGGTGCGGGGCACCTTGGCGCGGACTTGCCAGGTGCGCGACATCCTCGTCGACGTCTCCCACGGAGGCATTTCCGGTCGCGAGGCGTCGTACCTCGCCAGCGAGATCGACCGAAATGCGAGGTTCTACGACTTCGACCCGCTGCTCATCCTC
>CAYXXL010000316.1:0-3965 GCA_964469025.1 uncultured Fibrobacteria bacterium | reverse complement strand
CTTCGACATGTTCAGCCAGTCGGCGGCTCTATTCCGAAAGGGGGCGGGGATCCTTCGGGAGATCGCCCAGGACGGATCCACGCTCCGGCAGAACGCCGCCAAGCTGGAGAGGTTGGAGCACGACGCCGACCAGGTCACCCACGAAGTGCTTGTCCGGCTGGATCGGAGCTTCATCACGCCCATCGACCGCGAGGACATCCACCGGCTGGCTCTGGCCCTGGACGACTGCATGGACACCATGGAGGCCGCCGCCGACCACATGGTCCTCTATGGGATCAAGACCATCGCCGAGCCCGTCAAGGCGCTTTCCGAGCATATCGAGGCCCAGGCCGACCAGATCGTGAAGATGATGCCTCTGGTCAAGTCCTTGAAATGGGATCTGGTGCGCCCCTACTGCATCGAGATCAACCGGCTGGAGAACGAGGCGGATCGAGTGACCCGGCATGCGCTCGGGGACCTTTTCTCCGGGGGCATGGAGGCCTTGGACGTGATTCGTTGGCGGGACATCTACAATTTCCTGGAGGGCACCACCGACAAGGCCGAGGACGTCGCCGGCATCGTCGAGGGCATCGTCCTGAAGCACGGCTGAGCCATCATGACCTCCAGTCTGGTCCTCATCGTCGTCCTGGCACTCTTCTTCGACTACCTCAACGGCATGCACGACGCGGCCAACGCGATCGCGACGGGGATCTCCACCCGTGCCCTTTCGCCGCGCTGGGCCGTCCTCATGGCAGCCTGCCTCAACTTCCTGGGGGCCTTCCTCTCCACCGCCGTGGCCAAGACCATCGGCGGGGACATCGCGGACGCCTCCCTGGTGCACTCCTCCACCGTTGCCGTGGCGTTGGTGGCCGCCATCCTCTGGAACATCCTCACCTGGGCGCAGGGGATCCCTTCCAGCTCGTCCCACGCGCTGGTGGGGGGCGTGATCGGGGCGGTGGTGGCCTCCAACGGTCTTGCCGCGCTGAAGTACGGGGGGATCCTCCGGATCGTGAAGGCCTTGGTGGTGTCGCCCGCGGTGGGGTTCGGACTGGGATTCGCCATCATGGTGGCGCTGATGTGGATCTTCCGCAAGTCGGCTCCCGGCAAGCTCAATCGCCGATTCCGGGTGATGCAGTGGTTTTCCGCGGGGTTCCTGGCGCTCTCGCACGGCTCCAACGACGCGCAGAAGTCCATGGGCCTGATCGCCATGGCGCTGGTGTCGGCGGGTCTGATGGACGCCCACCACATTTACATCCCGATGTGGACGAAAATCGCCTGCGCGCTGGCCATGGCGATCGGAACCTCCACGGGCGGTTGGCGCATCATCAAGACCATGGGTTCCAAGATGATCAAGCTGCAACCAATCAACGGATTCGCGGCCGAAATCGCCTCATCCGCCGTGATCCTCTCCGCCAGCCGGCTGGGCCTGCCCGTCTCCACCACGCATTGCATTTCGGGGTCCATCATGGGGGTGGGTTCCTCCAAACGCCTGAGCGCCGTCCGGTGGGGCGTGGCGCGCCAGATGGTCGTGGCCTGGGTCTTCACCATCCCCTCCACGGCGCTGGTGGGCTATCTGCTGGAGACCGCGTTCGTCCATCTGACCCGGCACTGAGCCACCGGCAACGGAACAACGGAGCATTCGGTCGTCTTCATGCAGAAGGTTTTCGGTCCAGTGACACCGCCATGCTGCCGATGAGGATGGATTGGGGGCAACTCCGTCTCCATTCCCTTCAGCCAGGAGCGATCTCCATGAATCCAGTTCAAGGCGCGACCCAAGGCACCCCCCAGCCTCCGCCACCTCCGCCCCCGAAGGCCGTGAAGGGCCAGGACAGCGCCGCCCACGAGGCCATGGAAACCGCGAGCCAGACCAAAGCGGAGGCTTCCAAAGGCGATCAACAGGCGACCAGGAAGTTGGCACTGGCCGCTGCCCAGTCGGCCAAGAAGCAAACGCCGCCGGTTTCCACCCCCACCAAGGGGAACGCTGTCAACGTGACCGCTTGAACCGCCGTCGCGGGGACCAAGGCGTCTAGAACATCCAGCCCAGGCCCAGGTTCACCCTCTCCTTGTCTGATTCCTTCCGGAACCACTGGTAGTCGGCCTTGGCCACGATGGCCGAGATGGGCTTGAAAGACGCTCCTGCGGTCAAAACCTGGTCGGCGTCGCCGGGATCGGCGGCGAACCCGGCGGGCATCCGCAGCTCGGTGTCGTAGTCTTCCACGCGCACGAACGGGGTCAAGGTGCATTCCCCGTGCCGAAAGACCGTGTAGGCGACCTGGACCAGCCATCCGTAGATCTCGCCAGGCACATACGGGTGGACGGCTCCGGCGTTCGCCGAGTCGTAGGTCCGGATCCGGTCGTCGATCTGCCCGGCCTGTCGGATGGCCCCGAGGGTGCAGAGCTCTTCCAGATCCCAACCGCCGCGCTGCCAGTGCGCATGGATATCGCCCAGCGCCAACAAACCGCCCAGGCCGGAGAAATCGGGGAGACTGGGGTCGGCCCTGTGGTCGGCGTTGTCCTGCAAGGTGTTCCCCGCGTAGATTCCCGCTCCCACCCGCAGGCCGGGAATCCCCTGGTAGTTCAGGGCAGCGTATCCGGAGAGGTCGCTTGCCTTGGCCAACTGGAGCTCCTGGTGGCTGGTGGCGAGGGGGTACCCGGCGTCGTCCATCTTGGCCAGATCGAATCCCGTGACCAGGCCCAGATCCCAGGCGAACCCGGAAGCGGTCGAGCCGTACAGTCCCACGCCTCCTTCGCGCCAGGTCGTGGGGATGATCCGGGTCTCCACCTCGTTGCGCTCCACCCCGAAGAAAACCGGTGGTTCATGGGACTGGTTCAGGAGCCCGATCGGCATCAGGAAAAGGCCGGCCTTGAGCTGGACGTCTCCGGCGAAGGCGTAGCTCAGCCATGCCTGCTCGATTTCGCTTTCCCCTTGGTCGCTGAAGCTGGTGACCGCGTGCTCCCACTCCACCTCGCTGTAGAGGCTCCAACGCTCGTCGAAGGTGTGGCTCAGGAAGATCACGAACCGGTTCAGGTCGGCCTGGTCCGCACCGGTGGCCTTCAGGTAGTGGTTGTAACCGATCTCTCCATAACCGCCGATGGAGGTGGACTCCAGGCTGGGTGCGGGCTTTTCCATCGGTCCCGGATTGTCCGCGGTGGAAGCGGGCCGCAAGGCCGCGGTGTCCGCAATGGCCCGTGCGGTGTCGATGTCTGCGGCCCCCGCGAAGGCCGCGGTGGCCAGCGCCGTGGAAAGGGCACGGAGGGCTGTGGTATCCAAGATCGTTCCTCGCGGGAAGTTCTTATTAAGAATGAGACGCATTCTTAATAAGAACTTCCCACGGCGAGCCTGTCAAGGGAAGGTCACACCCCGACGCGATCGAATTCCGCCGAGGCTCGCTCCAGCCAAGTTTTGACGCGCAGGCGCTCAAGGATACCCAAGGCGGCGTGGGCGGAGTCGGCCGGGTTCATCGCCGCCCAGAAACTGGCGCCCTGGGCGTCGATGCGGCGCATGCTCTCGTCGCCGAGCTTGCGGATGCGCACGATCTTGGCGCCCATCTCCTCGGCGCTGCGTTGCAGGCCCGACTCTTCCAACAGGTCGAAGCGGTCGCCGTGGATCTCGTTGAGGGCCAGCACCAGCTCCATGCGCCCCCCGAACCGGTCCAGGAGCTGGCGCAGCAATTCCACCGAGTCCCGCCCGGCGTCCATCACATGCCACCAGACCAGGGAGAAACCGATCTCTCCGGCCACGTTCAGCAATTGGGATTCCTCGATCCATCGGGAGAGGGCGGGGGAGGTCTGGGCGGCCAGATCCACCAGAACCCGCTGCTGGGGCGACTGGGCTGCGGCGTCGACGATGCGGTCCAGGCTCTGGACCTCGTCCACCTCGACCGCTTCGAGCCGCTCACGACCGACGAGGCGCGCGAGCTCGACCGGCGCCGGCGGCGCGTCGAGCCCTTCACGCGCTTCACGGAGACGCTGCGGCTCGACCCGAC
>CAYXXL010000315.1:0-3975 GCA_964469025.1 uncultured Fibrobacteria bacterium | reverse complement strand
GCAATCACCGACCGGTGATCGACGCACCGCTTGGTCCGTCCGGTCCGGTGGATGCGAAAACACGCCAATTCCAGGGAGGAACCATCCCTTGACGGAATCCTTGTTCCGCGGCCTGTTCCTTGCCGCGATCGCCACATTGCCGTTGGGCGCCGCCGCGGGTCCGTTCGTTCTGCCTTCGGTGGGCGTGAGCGAGCGGACTCGCCTGCCGGACACACTGCGGGTGCCCGATCACGGGCTTGTGGCGGTGGTCCTGTGGGACGCGCAATGCCCGTGGTGCGACGCCCAGATGTCCACCCTGGCCCGAGTGGGGGAGCGATGCCCCGACCACCTCTCGCTTGCGGCTTTGCGTTTCGACGCCCAGCCGGACGACCGTCGGGATGTCGAGCGTCGGATTCCGTCCTCCTTCCATGCCTTGATCGCGGGACCCCGCGTGGAACGGCCCGCGGCCTTCCCCGAGGTCCTCGTCTTCCAATCGTCCGGACGACTCGCCGATTCCTGGATCGGCTGGCGTCACGAAACCCAGCTTCGGCAACTCTGCCCAAACGATTCTTCAGAGGAGATCCCTTGAACTTCACGAACTTGATCCTCCTGTCCGCGGCCCTCGCCGCCGCCGATCCGATGGCGGCTCCCCCCGGGGATTCGGCCACGGCACCGAGACTTCTTCCAACGGATTCCGTCGCCAAGGCATCGGATTCCATCCCGAAGGTCCTGGATACCACCAAGGTCCAAGCACAGGCTCAAACCCCGCCCCCGAGCGCCCCCTTGGTCTCGGATTCCGCCCTCGCAGCGCAGGTGGTGGATACCGGCAAGGGACCCGCGCTGCTCAAGAACACCTCGGCCAGCGGCGCCGTGGTGGTGCGCGGCCAACGGCGCGACTTGGACAGGATCGGAGTGCTCACCAACGCCATCCAACCCACGCAGGTGGTGACTCCGGAGGCCATCCAGCGCAAGAATGCCGACGACTTGGCCCAGGCGGTGTCGGACGAGCCCGGCGTGGATGTGCTCACGGCCTGTTCGTCGTGCGGGTTCAAGCAGATCCAGATCAACGGGCTGGGGGCCGAGCACACCACCGTGCTGGTGGACGGCCTGCCGCTGTATTCCACGGTGACCGGCTTTTACGGAGTGGATGCGCTGACGACGGCTGGACTGGCCGGCATCGACATCTCCCGAGGACCGGGCGCATCGCTGTTGGCACCGGGGGCGATCGGAGGGGCCATCGACATCCGCTTGCAGAACCCGCGGGGCCCGAGCTTCACCTCGGACATCGCGGGCGGAAACGACGACTGGCGGCGGTTGACATTTTCCGCCACCACCCGCACGGACGACGGAAACCTGGGCTTGGTGGCGGCGGGACACTTCTTCCAGCAGGGGCAGTGGGACGCCGACAACAACGGGCTCACCGAATCCCCGTCGCTCAAGGACGAGAGCGGTCTGGTGAAGCTGGACGGAACGCTGGGACAGGGGTGGTACTGGGACGCCCGCGCCGTGAAGAGCCATTCCGAGGTCTTCGGGGGAACCGTCACCAGCGACTTTCCCGCCATCACTTCCACCGCACCCAACAACCTGCGCTTCGGAAACGACTCCACCACCAACGATGTTCGCAACGACTACACGGGATCCCCCCGCTCCATCGTGGAGTGGATCACCACCGACCGGACGGAAACGGCGGGATCCCTGACCTGGGATTCTCCGGGACTCGGTCTGTGGCAACTGCGCGCCGGGTGGGCGGGACAATCGCAGGGCTCCGAATACGAAGACGCCGCCGACTACTACAACGACGACAACACCATGGTGGCCGATTTGCGCTGGGTGGGAACCGCCGGGCCGCACACGGTCACCCTGGGAGTGGACGGCACCTACGAATACATGCGCTCCCAGTCCCAGACCTACTTCGTGGACGACAGCATCATCCCCGATTCCTTCGATGCCCTGTTCGGAGGACTCTACGCCCAGGATGTCTGGAACTTCGGACGCGAACGGGATCTGTCGGTGGCGGTGCGGGCCGACGACGCCACGGTGAACTGGATCGACAAGCCCAACGGACCGCAAGTGGACGACTGGTTGATCTCGCCGCGCGCCAATCTCCGCTGGGAATTCGTGGAGGGCCTGACCGGACGGCTTTCCGCCGGACGTGGCTGGCACGCCCCGCTCACGTTCTTCGAGACCGACCACAACATCCTGAACAATGGCTTCGACATCGATATCGACAAGTTGGAGAAGGCCTGGGGCGGCGGCGGGGTGCTCTCCTTGGAGAAGCCGACCTGGGACCTGTCCGGCAGCATGTACGGCACCATGCTGTCCAACCTGGCGTACGTCGACGAGAGCGGAGCGCGACCAGCGCTGCGAAACGATTCGGCGACCTTGCCCTTCCTCTCCATGGACGCGGAGGCTGCAATCCTTCCCTGGCCCTGGCTCAAGCTGGGCGCGGGAGTGGAACACCAGCAGATCCCCGACCGGTACAAGGCGATCGAACCCGTGGCCGCGGTGGAGACGGACGTCACCGGAAGGTTCGACATCAAGTTCGGGCCACTCGACTGGTCGGGCGACGTGGTCTGGACCGCGCCGCGCAACTTGGCACCGTACGGCTATGCGACCCAGTACAACGGTTACGACCCCGTGGACAGCACGGCCTTCGATCCCAAACGGTCGCATGCTCCCGCCTTCGCGGTGTTCGATACCAAGTTGGATTGGAAGGTGCGCAAGGAGATCACCCTCTACGTGGGCGCGGAGAACCTGTTCAACTACACCCAAGTGGTCTCCGGCGGGGATCCGCCCAATTACTTCGATGCCCAAGGGAACTACGGCACCAGCCACATCTGGGGGCCGTTGCGGGGTCGCCAGATGTACGCCGGGGTGCGCTGGGACAGTTGAGCGGGTGACCCGCTCCGGCCGGGGTGCGCCGCCTGGCTGCCACATTCGGATGGACGTACCTTTGTCTGCAAAGGGTCTCCGGAGGGAACCGGAGACCGTCGGAGGTCCGATGAAGGTGCGTACGACAGCGTTGCGAGCCGTGGCGGTGGCGGGGATTTCCGCGCTTTGCTCCTGCAAGAGGGAGATCAAGCCGTTCGAGCCCGTGGCGCAGATTCCGGCACCGACCGGCGATACCAACTTCACGCCGCCGGAAATCCTCCGGTCGGCTTCTTCCATCGATACCGCCAAGGCCGAACCGGTTCGGAGCGTCGCGACCGCGGTCGAGCACCCGAAGCTGGACAGCGCACAATCCGGGCGTCCGGAGACGGACGGCGCAAAAACCGGGAGTCCGGAAACGGACGGCGCACTTAGCGCGCACCTCGCGTCCCCGGTCAAGGCCCCCAAAGCCGCGCCTCCGACTCCCGTCACCGCTCCCGCTCAGCCTCCGAAGGTGCCTGTCGCGGGTCAGGTCGAAGGGGACCCCGGCACCGAGGGCGATTGGGTCCTTCAAGTGGGTATCCAGAAGAAGGTCGACGCCGACGCCCGCATCGCCAAATTCGCCACGGAAGGGATTCCGGCCTATGCGATCCCGGTCCCCACCGACGGTGCCGGTCTGGCCGGGCAGTATTGGCGCCTCCGCGTGGGTCGGTTCACGTCGCGGGCGGCCGCGCAGGCTTTCGCGGACAAGCGCCTGGTCCCCGAAGGGATCAAGCCCTGGATCGACCGCAAGAGCAACGAATCCCGCTCCGACGGCACACCCTGATGCGGGCTCCTTCCATCCACGTGGTGAACCTGGGTTGCTCCAAGAACCTCGTGGACACCGAACGCATCTACGGAGACTTCGTCACGGCGGGCTTCCGGGCATCGGAATTTCCCGAGCAGGCCTCCCTGGTGGTGGTCAACACCTGCGGATTCATCGAGGCCGCGAAGGAGGAATCCGTCAACGAGATCCTGGCGCGCGTGGCCGAACGGTCCGAGGGACAGAAGATCCTGGTCGCGGGCTGCCTGTCCCAACGGTACCTCGAGGATCTGCGCGCGGAGATCCCCGAGGTCGATCTCTGGACG
>CAYXXL010000314.1:0-3987 GCA_964469025.1 uncultured Fibrobacteria bacterium | reverse complement strand
TCCGGTTTCTTCGAAATGAGCCGCAGAAGGACCCGAGCCGCTCCGGTCGGTTGCCGTCGCCCCTGTTCCCATTCCTGGTAGGTGCGAATGGAAACGCCGATCTTGTTCGCAAATTCGGACTGAGAAATCCCGCTCAGCCTGCGAGCGTGGATTGCATCGGAAACTTCCACCACCCGATGGGTTGCTTTGCCTTCGGAAATATTCGCCTTGATCTCTGCGAGGAGATCCCGACCATTTTCCCATTCAGCGATTTCCTTCTGTGAAAGTGGACCCTTTTTCTTTGTCATACCCTTACCTTCTAAAAGAAGTTTCATCTCAAATCGAAATACAGATGAAAAACAGGCCGAAACCTATTCCAACTGCTTGACTAAGCCCGCGAGAACGTTCCCTGGGATGTTTGCGAGTTCTGATTTTTGATAGACGGTCAGCATAATAATGGTTTGCTTTCTTCTGTTGATGTAATAAATCACTCTTGCTCCACCACTTTTCCCAGATTCACCAATTGCTTTCCGTGATTTCCAGCAGCCTCTTGAATTTGGTATAAGGTCGTCACCCGTTGGGGCATGCTTCGCAATTTCCAAAATGATGCCGTCGTAGTCTTCTTGGGACCAAAACCGCAATGCGGCACGCTTGAACCCCGCAAGCTCCACCACTGTCCAGAAAATCGGCTCCTTTTCGCTCACGAACCCCTTTCCTGCCGGTTCCTCCTCTCGGTTACCTCGGTCTGAGGTCCGGTGGCCTCGGCCAGCTACTCCAGTGAGTATACGTCAGAGACGTAGTTTCAGCAAGAACTTTCTTCACTGGGTCAGGGCGTACTGTGTCGACGTTGTGGAGGTCGTGGGACTTGCCGGTTCCCGAGGCGTTCAACTCAGACGGGGACAGCCCGGACGGTTCCCTTGGGTGTCGACAGCTGCTTTCGGGCTCACTTCCCTGTTTTCTTGCTCGCGACGAGTTGGCGGGCGGCTTCGAGCGTCTTGTCGACATTTTCCGCCGGAGAGATGCCGCCGATGCTCGCGAAGATCTTGCCGTCGGTGTTCACCAGGAAGGTTGTGCGCTCCGCGAAGCCATGGTCGATCTCGACACCGCGCGTGTCCTTCAGACCTGATGCCGCGGGGTGGATGTGCAAATCGTATCTCTTGGCGATGTCTCCGGAGGAATCGGAGGCCACCGCGATCTTTCCCGCGCAGTAGTTCGAGTCCGCCGAGAAGCTGTTCAAGCGCGCGATGTCGTCCAAGGACACGCCGATGATCGACACGCCGATCGAATCGAACTTGGCCTTGTTGAGGGCGAAGGTGTGCGCCTCCAGATTGCAGCCGCCCGTGAAGGCCGAGGGATAGAAGTAGACGACGACGGGCCCTTTCTTCAGCATCTCCTTGAGCGAATACGTGAATTGGGAGCCCGCCAGCGAAGCGGGCGCCTGGAACTCGGGCGCGGGTGCCCCTTCCGGAAGTGCCGCGAAGGTTTGGGACGCCGCGAGGGCCGAGGCCGCAAGGAAGGTGATGACACTGCGCATGGTGATCTCCGAGGGTTGGGAGGGAATTTGGGGAATAAACAATTCTTGCGCTGCGCGCTTGAGCTGCGCTGGTTTACAGGGGCCGTCGGGCCCCTGTACCGCGACCCAAGGGCCACTGGCGGCCCTTGGGGAACCGCCACCAGGGGGGCTTGAACTCTACGGGTGTCCCGGCTGACTTCTTCCATCGGCCAACACTGGCCGATGGCCAGCTGGACGCCCTCCGAATAGACAAGCCCCCCTGGACCCCCGTTGATGTCCTGGGCTGGCGCCTTTGGCGCTTCGCTACGGGTGGGGTGGATGGACGGAAACTGACGACTGTGAACATCTTGCGGGCGAAGCGGTTCATGATGCCCCAGGAGGAAAAAGCATTCACCGGCAAGCACTGCATGCTGTTCAGCTACATCATCGCCTTGGAGGTTCGGTGTGCCGGCATTGAGGAGACCGGGCCGACCGCGGCTTTCTTTCAGCCTTGGGGACCGAATCGTGGTTTCGGGCAAAGGCGGTACGTATTTGGGGCGTAACCGCTCTGTGAACCCCTCTCCCTGATTGGAGCCAGGGGCGCTACCTCGTCCGGGCGATTTTCCACTGGAGCGGGGTGAGGTCGGCGCAAGCTGCGGGCGTCGCCGCCCGGAGCCGTGCACGCAGGAGGACATCCTTGAAGTACTCGGTGGGGTCGATGCCGAGCATCTTGCAGGTGCCAACGAGGGAGATCAGGAGCGCGGCCCGTTCGGCTCCGTCGCTGGATCCGGCCACCATCCAATTCTTGCGTCCGATGGCGATGGGTCGGATGGCCCGTTCGATGATGTTGTTGTCCAGGCTCACCCTGGCGTGGGACAGGACGTGTTCGAGCTTGGGCATCTGGTTGTGCAGGTACCCGATGGCGGTCCCGAGCGTTCCCTTGGGCAAAGCGTCCATGCGGGCCTGATGGTTCCATGTCTTGATCTGGTCCATCCAAGGCTTCATCCACTTGTTCCGCCGGTCCACGATGATCTGGTCGATTCGCTCCTGCGACGCGACCCGCTCAAGGCGCTTCCAGCGGCGGCGCAAGCCTTCCACCAACCCCTCGATGCGACGGTTGCTCTCGTAGATCTTGGCGATCAGGGTGAGCGGTTGGTTGGCCTGGGTGTATCCGCACTGCAGGGCCTCGTTGAACTTGCGGCGCGCATGTGCCCAGCAGGCGGCATGGACGATCTCGGGGTGCTTCTCGCACAAGCTGTCGTAGGCCGGATACCCGTCGCTGTGGACATAGCCGGACACCACGCCTTCCAACAGCGTCTTGGCCACGGCATGCTGCCTACCGTCGGCGTAGAGAAAGGACACGCCCACGGGGGAGCCGTCGGGCGCACGCCCCAGCATGGCCCACAGGTGGTCGACGCTGGCCTTGCCCAGGCCCAGCTTGTCCTTTTCGCCCCGCTGCACCCGCAGCGTGGTCTCGTCCACATGCAGACATCCGCAGGAACGGATCTCGTGTTCCATGGCCCGGTGGATGGGTCCCAAAAGTTCGAAGACCGCGGTGATCCATCCGACCATGGTGGTCTCGGCCACCTCGACCCCCCAGCGCTTGAACTGGGAGGCGATCCGGTAGAGGGGCAAATGGTCCAGGTACTTGGAAAGGAGGATCCAGGTGACCAGGTTGGCGGTGGGGATTCCCTTGTCGATGAAGCTGACCACCGGCTCGGCCTGGGCCACGCCGCACTCGGTGCATTGACGGCAGGCGTACTTGGGACGGAGGTACCGGTGCTTGATGAACTGGGGAGGGACGATGTCCAGCTCTTCGCGGACATCGTTTCCGATGCACACCCGGTCCTTGCCGCAGCAGGGGCAGACCTTCTCGGCCTCGGGCACGTCCAGGACGGTCTCTTCGCAGGGCAGATTGTCCGGCAGGGTCTCGCGTCCATGGCCGGGCTTGGCCTTGATCTCGCGGCTATGGGCCGGGACCAGGACCGTGGTGGGCTTGGGCTGGACGGGATCGGCTCCGAACAGGTCGATGGAGCTGGCCATCAGGCCCGGGGGCAGCTTCTCGCTCTTGTGCCCGAAGATGTGGCGCCGGAGCAGTTCCACCTGCTCGCGCAGATAGCGGTTCTGCTCTTTCAGCGAGGCATTCTGGATCAGGAGTTGATCAACAGTTGCTGTCTCATCAACGCTTCTGGATGCCGTTTTCTCCACACATCCAATCTACGCTGGAATGCCGATGAATGCTGGTGATTTCGACGGTCAGACAATGCTTTCGCGCAGATGGAATCTACGGAACCGGCGAGCCTGTTTGATCTCGATTCCTTCCAGGATCAGGGACAGCTCGACCTGGCTGATCACGCCTTGGTGGGCATTGGGATGGAAGCATCCGGCCTCCAGGCGCTTGTACCAGATGGCGTATCCGGTGGTGTCCCACCACAGCGCCTTCACCTGGTCGCGGCGGCGGTCGGCGCGTCTCAGGCAATATGTCGCGTGACGGATCAAGAGTAGGAAACTGCCTC
>CAYXXL010000313.1:0-3991 GCA_964469025.1 uncultured Fibrobacteria bacterium | reverse complement strand
TGTCGAAGAACTTCTCGTCCGTGGGGATCAGCTTGAACATTCCGGTTGGGCCTCCTGGACTCGGCATCGAGTTCGGGGGGCAAACGTAGGACGCGATGGTCCGCTGAAACATCTTTGAAATGCTTCTGCAACACGGGATCCCTCCCCCAACCCACCCCCTCTTCCCAGTGGCCGGGGGGGTGCCCCAGGGCCAGGGATGTCGAGGGCAGCATCGCTTCAAGTCGGCCTGGATGGCCCTTCGGTCAAAGCAGAATTCAACAGATTTGTGGGGCCCTCTTGGAGACATGAAGCGAGGGATGAAGTCCCCCGCTACGTTATCAAAATGGCCAACAAGTCCTACCTACACCCGATCGAACACATCCGACTCAGCGAGTTCCTTCCATTTCGGAGGTTGCCGGGTGCCTCTTGGCTGCTCCTGACGCTCTGTGCAATGCCGGCGCTGTCCGCAGGGACCGCCTATTATGTGGATTCGGCAACGGGAAACGACAACAACAATGGCATTACGACCAGTACGGCTTGGAAAACTCTGACGAAAGTGAATGCAACGACTTTCAGCCCCGGAAGTCAGATTTTATTTAAGGCCGGATGCAGCTGGACTGGAGAACTCTATCCAAAAGGGTCTGGGACTAGCGGCAATCCCATTGTCATTGATGAATATGGAACCGGATCCAAGCCAATCATTTCTGCGAATGGCGCTATCAGCGCAGTCTATTTGCTGAATCAGCCTTACTGGGAAATCAACAATCTTGAAGTCACAAACAAAACGACACTATGGGGAGATTATCATGGCATTTTGATCAATGGGAAAGATTTTGGCACCATAAATCATACTTACATAAGAAATTGTTATATTCATGATGTTCATGGATTGGTGGCTTGGATATCCAATAGCGGCTCCAATACCGCCGGAGTCATCGCCGTCGCTGGTTGGGACGGATCCAAACACAGCGGGGGCATCGTATTCGATGTCTCCACTGCGACATCGGTGAAAACCAATTTCAATGACATCAGAATCGAAAATAACGTGATCAGCGACTGCTCGTTTGGAGATATTTGCATCAAGCAATGGCAAGGCTCCGTGGGTTGGGGGGGGAGAACCTCTGCATCCGACCCCAAATGGTATCCCCATACGAATTTGCTCATCCAGAACAACTATCTAAGCCAGTACAATACGGACCATGGCTGCAACACGATTTATGTCACCAATGTTCGAGGCGGGATGATCCAAAACAACGTGTGCGCCAAATCCGGCGTCAGCGCAGTTGAACTGTACTACACAGACAGCATCACCGTTCAGCACAATGAAATGTATGGCACGGTTCAACGATGCAACAGTGCCGACTTCAATGGCATCGATGCCGACAGGGGCACGACTGGGGCCCTATTCCAATACAACTATGTTCATGACAATGGAGACGGGATATTATTTTGCCAAATCTCGTTTGGCACCGCCATCGTCCGGTATAATATTTTGCAGAACAACAGCCGGAACACGTTTAATTTGCATTCAGACGCATCCGCAACTGCTCAAGCTTACAACAACGTGCTTTATTCGAATAAGACATCCGGTTCACTGATCAATTCGTCTGGTGGCACGGCAACGCTAGACCTTGGGACTTATGTGTTCAATAATAACATATTCGACGCTGCATCGAACGGACCAACAATGAATAAGGGCGCGAAATGCACCTTCGATCACAATTTGTATTATGGGGTAACCGCGGTCTCCGCAGACGCACACAGCAAAACCTCCAATCCGCTATTCGTCAATCCGGGATCCGGGGGAAGCGGTACCGCTTCAGGATGGGCATTGAGCACCCTGGGTGGATACAAATTGCAATCAACATCTCCCTGCATCAATGCCGGTGTATCGATCGCGGGCAATGGAGGCATTGATTTCTGGGGGGGCTCCTTGTACAACGGTGCCGCGGATATCGGCGCCAACGAATATGGTTCTACCGTGGGCCTGCTGGATCCAAGTCGGATGTCCGGCCATATCCTGTATCCTCGAACGGGGCCGGGAGTGATCTACGGTTTGAATGGCAGGATCATTGGCTATTCCAAGCCCGGCGAGTCTTCATCCTCCAAATTCGGCGTCGCAAGCTCGGCCGGCATCATGAAGCCGGATGGCAAAGATGAACAGGCGGAAACTCAACTACTGATCCAATAGCCTACGGCCAAGGATGCCGGGGGTAGCGCCGCTTCAGGTCGGCTTTGATGGCAGGGTAGGAACGTTCCCAGAATCCATCCAGATCCGCCGTGCGCTGCACGGGCCGGTGGTTGGGCGCCAGGATCTCGAAGAGCATGGGAACGCGGCCCTGGGCGATGCGGATGGAATCCTGCCTGACCCCCGCGAAATCGCCGATTCGAGCCGATACCAGCGCGGTCCCATCGCTCTGGTAGGCGATCCGCGCCTTCCGACCGCTGGCGAGGGTGGCCTGCCGGGGGGCCATGCGCTCGACGAACCCGACCTGTTCGGATCCCTGGACCTCGCGCAGATAGGGAAGCACTTCCCGACTTTCCACCCCCGCTCCCGCCAGGCAGCCCTCCACCAGCGCCGAGCGGACAAGGGCCAGGTCTTCCTCCACGAACGCGCAAAGGTCCTTCTCCGGGAAGATCCTCGCCACCAGCCGGGTCCGGGCCACCCAGTCGTCCTCGTCCTCTCCCCACTTCCAGCGGATCGCACCCGATTCAACGAGCCCGGCGAGCCGCTCTTCCACCTGGAGCCTGGGCAAACGATTGTCGTCCACGGCCACGGCCCAAAGCTCCATGCCATCCAACCTGGCGACCTCCCGACCCGCGATCCGGCGCGAGCGCGGATCCCAATCGATCTCCACGGAAACGGCGATCCGCCCGGGGAACGCGTCCTCCACCCATTCCGGTTCGACGGGTTCGATCTCCCGCAGCTTCAGCGACGTCCCTCGGGAATCGGCGGTTTCCTGCACCTCCAGGGCAAGCCCGATCCGCCCATCGCCCTTGCCTTCCGCGACAGGCCCGTCCGGAAGCCGCCACCGGTTGGATCCGGTCCGTACAGCGAGGCGATCGACGAAGGCAGGCAGCAGCAGGCGGCCCAGCGGAACATCCCGGGCGGGAGCGGAGTGGACGAGATCGCGCAGCACCTTGCGCAACCTTTCGCCATCGCCTCCCCGCGATTCCCTTCGAACGGCCCAGTCGATCGCCGTGGCTGCACCCCCCGACCGGCGCGCTTCCACGAGGACTCGCGCGGTCCGAGGAGCCACAGGCATGGCCGCCAGATCGTTTCCCATCGCGGTCCGGCGACCAAAGGCATCGATCGCGCCAAGCCTCGCCAGCAGCTCGCGGGCGGCCGTGACCCGTTCGATTGCGGGCGGGGTGGGCCAAGGAAGGGACGAAGGATCCCCCGTACCCGAGAGCTGCAGCCAAAGGGGGGACAGTTCCACACGGAGGATCTCCGGAATCTCGTCGTCCGGAGGCAGATCCGTCTCCTGCCACAGGCGCCAGCAGGTTCCCGGTGCCACCCGGCCCGCGCGGCCCGCACGCTGGTCGGCGGACCGGAGGCTGGCCCTCACGGTGTATAGGGTGTCCAATCCTCGAACGGGGTCGTGGCGGGCCGAACGGACATAGCCGGAATCCACCACATGCCGCACGCCGGGAAGGGTCAGGGAAGTTTCGGCGACGTTGGTGGCCACCACGATGTTCAAGACGCCGGGAGGCGCCTGCCGCAAGGCGGCGTCCTGCTCGTCCGGTTCCAGTTCGGCGTGCAGCGGAAGCGGGCGCAGCGCGAAGGAGGGATGACGAAGCGGAGCCAGGAGCTCGATGGTGCGGCGAATCTCGCCCACCCCGGGAACAAAGCAGAGGATGTCCCCCTCGGGTCCGGTGCGCACCAGCTGGCGGACCGCTTGGGCAACGGATTCGGGGAGGGAGGAGCCTGTGCGAGGGGGATGGTGCGAGATGACGACCGGATGCGATCTGCCCTCGCTCTCCAAAACGTCCACCCTTCCGGCCCGGGAGA
>CAYXXL010000312.1:0-3993 GCA_964469025.1 uncultured Fibrobacteria bacterium | reverse complement strand
CTTCGCCCCCTCGCTCTTCGCCAAGCGGCCAGCGAAGCGAAGCCGCTCTTCGCCCCCTCGCTCTTCGCCAAGCGGCCAGCGAAGCGAAGCCGCTCTTCGCCCCCTCGCTCTTCGCCAAGCGGCCAGCGAAGCGAAGCCGCCCAGCGCGGCGAGACGGCGCTTTCCGCGCGCCTATCGTGGATGCCGTCGAAGGCCCGCGACCCTGACAGCGTCCGAGTAGGGACGCCGAAGGGTCGTGGGGCGAGAGGGCGCCGCGAGAGGCGCGCGGAAAGAGCCACCCTCATTCTCTAATTGCCTTCGAGCCACGTTAAATACTGGCTTTATGAAAAATTCTTAAATTTTCTACTCACAGTTTTACTCACATTTTATCCGGCTCTAGTCGGCACTCCTCGGCCATGATGATGATGCCCGCATCAACATGTCTTCACCGCGCCCCTCGGCTGGATTTCAAGACAAGGTGACCAATCCCTTCCCGAGGTAGACCTTCAACCGTGACACCTGAGCAGCTTTTTGGTCCATACCTATCGTTCTTGTTGGATGCTCCAAATGTCAAACGTGATGGAGGTTGAGACCGAACGACTACGGCTCCGCCACTGGCGGGCCTCGGACAGGAAGCCGTTCGCGGAGCTGAACTCCGATCCCCGGGTGATGGAATTCCTTCCTTCGGTCATAAAGCGTTCTGAGAGCGACGCCATGGCCGATCGGTGTCAAGCCCTGATCGAGGACCGCGGTTGGGGGTTCTGGGCAGTGGAACGAAAGGACTCGGGAGAATTCATCGGGTTCACGGGTCTGCATGTGCCCAGTGCACCCCTTCCCTTCCAGCCCTGTGTAGAGGTTGGTTGGCGACTTGGATTCTTGCACTGGGGACAAGGGTTTGCGACCGAAGCCGCCAGGAAAGCTCTTGAGATAGGCTTCGATCACCTTCAGTTGCCGGAAATCGTCTCCTTTACCTCGGTAGGGAATGTCCGGTCGCGAGCTGTCATGGACCGTCTGGGGATGATCGAGTCCACGAGGTTTGAGCACCCCACCCTACCGGAAGGACACCCTTTGCGGCTACACATTCTCTACAGGATCCAGCGTCGCTGCTGAATCTCGGAGGCCAAGCCCACAGCTTCTCAGCTTGTCTTCCCCGCACCCCAAGTCTGGAAGTCCTCGCTATCCAGGAAGTGCGTTCCAATCCCGGCAGGTTCCCGTCGCCCTTTAACCTACATCCGGAGACTGTGTCCGGCGCCAAGACTAATCGGAAGTCGCGTTCACTGGCCTCGTAGAGAGTGGTCCTGGGGCAGATCGGCTATTCGACGTGGACGACCGAGAATCCGTCTGAATTTGTCAGATAGACTCCATGAGCTGCTCCAAAGCAGATGGGACCCCAAAACAGAAGGTTGTTCACTGCCTGATCAATTTCTCGTTGCGGTGCATCCACCTCACCACGGAAGAGGCGATGGACAAGCTTGTAATACTCCTGCTTCTTGAGCAACGGCGTCTGGCGCATCCACGCCGGAATTCCCAACATTCTCCATACGAGATCAGCGCAAGGATTTTCAAGCGATCGAATTGTGTACTTGTTCACTATGGTTCTCCGGAGGTTGTCCCCCAACGAACCATGCAACGCCAAAACCACGTCGCAAAGCACGCTGGAGCTGTGCTTAGACTTTGGTTTGGCCAGGAGGATACCTCTCCCTTATCAAGGAATATATCGGATGCGGTTTCCAAAGTCAAGCGCACCCGTACTATGCCGCTTCCCAGATCTACGGCCAAGATGAGGCAACCCGGTCCATCGGCTCCCATGTGGACCGCGTAAAGCCGTTCCGGAATCCCAGGCAAGCGACCAGGACTCGCTTCGTGAACTGATGGATGTTGCGTGCTGGGAGGCTGAGATTCCCGGATAAAATTCCTCTGCGTTCACTCCAAAGGCTTTCATGGAAAAGTCTGTTTCGGTCCTCGTAGATGTTCCGAATGGCGTTGCATCTGTGGTCCAAGCAAACATCGGTTTTCCGATGAAGGTGATCACCCTCGATCATGCCGAGTCTGGAGGCGATCTTGTGGAGCCGCTGGCCATGATGCCGATTTCCGTCATCCTCCCAGTAGCCCATTGAAATGCCATGATGCCAGACGGCTTCGAGGGTTGTGTAGTCCGCATAGAAGGCTTCAAACCCATGCGCATAGCCGTTTGCTTTTTGATGATAGAACAGCGCCTTCAGAAACCATTCCAGTTGAATCGGGTCCATGGAATCCCAGTAGGCCATTGCTCTCTCGAAAAAGACCGCGAAATCGTCCCGGCCAGGGAACTGGGCGAGATGAACGCGGTCAGAGGTCGCACTTCTCACGTACCCTTCGTGCCACAAGGTTTCCCACTGCAATCGGCAGTCGTACAGAACAGACAGTAGGCCAAGAATGAACGCACCCATACCATTGCGAAATTCCGGATCTGGAGATACCAGCGGCCCTTCGATCTGGTGTGTGGAAGGCAGCTTGTAGGCGTACCCGATTACGGCGGTGGCGCATCTGTCCGGAAAAATCACGTGATTGTTGGAGTCAGAGCCTTCTGTGAGCCCTTGGAGAACATCTTCGATCTCAGGAACGGCGGAGATTGTGAACCTCCCAGGAACGACGACATTCCTGATGTGGTCCAGAACTCCAAACCGGTCAATCCCCATCAGCGATGCCTCCGTTCAGATGTCATTTTCTGGCAACGCGTTCACAATCTTCATCGTTACCAGGTTCCCGGTGACCACTTGCAGTTATTGTCCATCGTCTCCCTTCAGCTCGAACTGAGCAAACGGGCTGTACTGGGATCGTAGACCATTCCTGTGATCGATCCGTCGCGGATGCGACGCACAGCCTCGTCGATCACGTGGAGAGGTACGAGAAACCATTCCCGAGGTTGCACCGGATGCCCGAAGCGGTCCAGGATCTCGATCTGGATCTGGGCCGGGGCGAAGATTCGGTGAAGAAGGTTCTCCAGCTTCGTACGATCGATGCCCACAAGGGCATAGGTGGCAATCACCTCGACTTCGGCCAGCAGATAGGTGGATTCGTTGACCGCATTGGCGATGCGGGTCTCGACCTTCCCACCCGTCACGCCGATCTTGTGGATCAGGTCGCGGTGCTCGGCGACAAACGGATGGCTTGATTTGCTGCGCAGCACGTAGATGGTGCCGCTTTCCACATCGCCGTCTTCGCGGGCTTCCAGGAAGAGAGGCCCCAGGTCGGGCTTGACCACACGCCGACCGGTCTGGTCCTTGTACAGAGCACGTTGGAGGGACCGCATGAGGATGTTGCTCTGGGTGCCATTGTCGTAGATGGCCCGCATCCGCGCGTCCGTGTCCCCGTTGGGCGCCTTGAACGTGTCGCCAAGTTCCGCGATGAGGACAAGCTGGCCATCCAGGATGAAGACGTCGCCTTGCTTGACAGCGGCATTCTTGTTCTCCAGCAACTCCTTGCGTGCACCGAATGTCTTCGCCTCTTCCCCGGAATCCTTTCCCCCGAAGCGAACCGCCTGGCGTGCCCCCGTCTTGAGATCCAGGCGGATATGGTCAAAGACAGGCTTGAAGGTCCCGTAGTCCTCGCACCTCTCGCGGTTGGCGATTTCTTCGGCGGTCTGGATCTCTACCCGTGAGCGGACATGCTTCAATTCGGTGAGGCGTACAGTCTGGTCGATCCCCTCAAGCTCCGCCATCAAGGCGTCATCGTCGATGTCTTGGGGCGATCCCGCAGGAGCCCCTTCCAGCAGACCTTGGCGATCCATCGGAGCCAGCAGGGTTCGGCAATCTTCCTGGGCGCGCAGGCGGTCCAGACGCACGGCGTAGAGCCGTTCGAAGATGTCGCCAGCTTCGCCGTGCTGTGGAACACGTCCGTGGGTGTCCACGAACTTCTGGATCTCCTCGAATCCCGCGATGATGCGCTCTTCCCGGGCGGTTCGGCCCCCCTTCTTCTCGGGAGGCGCGAATTCGGCGAGTTCGGCGGCCAGCAGGTCGTCGTCGAACTCGGTCA
>CAYXXL010000311.1:0-3997 GCA_964469025.1 uncultured Fibrobacteria bacterium | reverse complement strand
GAAATCGAGCGCGGTCGAAGCTTTTTCCATCTCGCCGGCGAGTTCCTCCTTCACGCCATGGAACCAGACGAGGTCCCACGGAGGAGGTTGGATCCATTGGAACACCCCGTAGGCGCCTTCGATCAGCCCCAGGACCGCGAGCCACCGGCAGAACATCTTCAAATCGAATTTGCCGGAATTGGCGACGACGTAGGCGAATGCGATGGGTCCGGCGCTGTACTGGAGCATCTGGATGGTGGCCGGCACGATTCCTATCCCCAGAATGCCGACGCAATACGCCCACAGGAGACCGATCCCGGCCAGGATCACCGAAACGAATTCTCCCTTCCGGAACCGTGGAAGATCCCGCACGACGATCAGCGCCAGGATGGGGAAGGCGATGTAGGAGGCGACCAGGATGGGGCTGCCCGGGCTGAAGCCGTGGTGGAGGTCGTGCACGCGCCGGAGGAGCGGCGCCTCGCAGTTGGTGGTGAAGACGATCCCCAGCGCCGAACTCGGGGAATCCTTGTGCCTCCACACCAGCCAGCAGGTGGCGGTGGCCAGGACGGCGAGACAGAGCTTGTCGTTGACCACGGCCGCCGCCAGGGAGACCAGGAACGCGACAAGGACTTCCCAACCGACGGGAAGACCGATGCGTCGAGTGCTGGACGGCACGGTGACGGCGTCGTCCGTGCTGTCGGAGATGTCCACCCCCCAATTATAGGCGAAATCCCGCAAGCCCAGCCTCCCGTCCGTTCCCAGTGGTATCCAGCGGTTTCCTAGGGTCGGACTTCGCGGCCCGAGACGATCCGGGAATAGATCTCCTCCAGTCCTCCCAGGTGCGTTTCCAGCGCGTATTCGGCGCGGACCAACTGGTTGCCCGCCCGGCCCAGCCGAGCGGCGAACGCCGGCTCCGAAAGGATCTCGCCAAGGGCGCGAGCCAAGGCCCGTGCATCGCCGGGAGGCACGGACAATCCGGTCTGTCGGTCGCGCACGTTGTCCAGCAATCCTCCGATGCCAGAAGCCACCACGGGACAACCCACCGAATACGCCTCCAGGACCACCAGCCCGAAGGGCTCGGGCCAACGCGCCGGAAGAGCCAAGACTCGGGCTTCCAGTAGGTGCCGATCCACCTCGTCGGATGGCAGCCATCCGAGGAACGAGGTTCGACCGACCAAGCCCAGTCGTTGCGAAAGAGTCTCCAGATGTTCCCGATCCGGTCCGTCTCCCAGGATCCTGAGGTGGGCCTGGGGCAGATCCGCCATGGCCCGAAGGAGCACGTCGCACCCCTTCTCCGCGACCAGTCGCCCGATGTGGAGCACCACAGGATAATTGTCCCCCCGATCCACCGGGGTTCGCGGGGTTGCCGGGTTCGGGTTCGGGAGCAGGGCGACTTGCCGGGAATCCACCCCCCTCTCCAACAACCTGTCCCGGCTGTACCGGGAAGGAGCGATCCAGATTCCCTTGAAGGAAGGGGTTGCCGCAGTGATCCCGAACTGGCGAAGGACGGAGCCGGGCGAGCGGGAGCCGCAGCGGTCCACGTAACGGCCCCAGAGGCAGTTCGCCATGCCGAACTTCCGGTGGCACTCGCATCCTCGGGCTTGGAGAAAGCGCCCGCCGGATGGGCAGTGCGAGGAATGCTCGTGAGCGGTGATCACCGAAGCCGCGGGAAGTTCCCGGTACCCGGGCAGGGTGGAGTGGAGGTGGACGACATCGGCGCCCCATCGCGCCGAAAGCACGGGAAGATCCTCCACGCCGGACAGCACTTCCTCCACCTCGGCGAGGATCTCCCTGCCGGGACCGATGTCCGCGAGGAGCAAGTCGTGCCCCCGGCTTCTCTGACCGGAGAGCACGGTGCGCACGTAGGTGGCCACCCCTCCCGCACCCAGGTTGCCGACACCGACATGGAGGATCCTCACGCCGCTTCTCCCCATTCCCGGACGGCGGCGTTCCAGACGGCGGGATCCCCTGCGGCCAGGATCCGTCCGAGGCCGTCGCGCACGATCTCCTTCATGCCGGTCTGGTCGGACACCACCACGGGCACGCCGGCGGCCAAGGCCTCGGCCGGCGCGTAGCCCCAGCCGTCTTCCCAACTCGGGTGGAACGCGATCTCTGCGCTCGAAAGGGCGGGTGCGGGATCGCCCGAGAGCCAGCGGATCCGCGGATCGGACCTCCGGGCCGATTCCAGGAAGACCCTCATTCCGCGGCTGGACCAGCCGCCCACCAGCACCAACCGCAGATGCTCGCCGCGCACTTGACGGAAAGCGTCTACTAGAAGAGGAACGCCCTTGAACACCGTGAAGCTCCCGACGAAGACCGCGGTTCGGGTGCCGTCCGAAGCGGGCACCCTGCGCAACGACGAGAACCGCGGATGGACGGGAAGGTGGCGCCGCACCAGCTTGGCCGGATCGCACCCCCGATCCACTGCGGTCCGCGCCGTGTACTCGCTGTTGACGCGGATCTCGTCCGCCAGGAGCATCTCCGCGCAGACCCTGCGGGAAAAGAGCGGTCCCATCCAGGACGGCTCCAGGGGATGGAGCGCCCGAGCCCGGGCGTGCAGTTCCCGGACGTTTTCCGGATGGCTGTTGGGCATTTCCAGGACCAGCTTCCCGGCCCCCAGGCGCCTCGCCCTGCGGAAGGTCTCCAGCGCTCCGCCCATGAAAGCGGTCACCTCGTCCGCGGCTCCCATCCGCGACGCCGTGCGTCGATCGAAGACGACGTGCCGAAGCCAGACCGCGAGGTCGGGTCGGTGGCGGAAGGGTGGCAGGCGAAAGAGACGCTTTTCCCAAGTCTTCCCCACCACCAGAGGAGAGTCGATTCCCCCATGGCAACAGACCTGGACGTCGAAGCCACGGGCCAATGCATCTTCCCGCACGCGCGCCAGGTGCTGCCCCAATCCCCCTTCGCCGAAGTTGGCGGGACACGTCGCCAGCATGAGTGGACGCTTCATCCCCCCACCGCGTTCCCTTCCATGTTCGGATTCGGCATCGTCCTCCCCGGCGTCATGGCTGGATCCAGGCCCTAGATATAAACTCGACCCCGCGGTGCCGTCGCGACGCCCGATGTTTGGTTCATTTCCATTCCATGCAAGGCACGCTGCACCTGATCGCCCCCTCGGCCCCGCCCAAGACCTGCGGTGTCGGCGACCATTCCTACCACCTGGCGCTTGCCCTCTCGAAGCGGACCCGGCTGGAGGTCCACTGCGGCCAGGAGAGCCCGGCACCGCAGTTCGGAACGCTGGACGCCAGGACGGATTTCGACCACCGCCACCCGCGGACCCTGAAGCGACTTTCCCGATCGGAGGAGTTCCGGCCCGGGGACACCGCGTTCGTCCAGTACACGAACTTCGCCTACGGGCGCTACGGCTTCAACCCCTGGATGGCCCCGGCGTTGGCCAACCTCAGGCGGCGGCGCGTTCGCGTGGCCACGATGTTCCACGAAACCTACATGTCGGCCTCCGAAGGCTGGAAGGCGGCCATCATGGGCCGTTGGCAGAGGCGATTCTTCCGCCAGATCGGTCTGAACTCCGACGTCTGCCTGTTCTCCACGGAACCTTGGGCGGGGAAATACGCCGACTGGTTCCCCGCAAGCACCGTCGCCTGCCTGCCCGTCGGGTCGAACATCCCCGTCGCGGGTGCACAACGGAGCATCGAGAGGTCCCGACTCGGCATCCCGGATGGCGCGGTCGGTCTGGTCGTGTTCGGAGGCACCCATCCTTCCCGCCTTTTCCCCTGGATCGCCCAAGCCAGCCGGAACCTGGTGGCCAAAGGCATCGAGCACCGGCTGGTGCACATCGGACCGGATTCGGAAAGGGTGGCGGACCTTCTCGAGGGATGCCCGCTGCTGGAACTGGGGATCCAGTCGGAGGATGGGGTCTCCAGGGCCTTCGCCGCCGGCGACCTGCTCCTGGCCCCCTTCTCGGACGGCGCCTCGACCCGAAGGACCAGCCTTTTGTCCGGGCTGGAACACGGTCTCTGCTGCGTCACCACCAGGGGGCCTGGCACCGATTCGACCCTCT
>CAYXXL010000310.1:0-4012 GCA_964469025.1 uncultured Fibrobacteria bacterium | reverse complement strand
TGGATCAATAGCCAACGACGCTGGGTTGCCAGTGCAATCACACTGCCGATGATGCTTTCCGTCGGGGCGATGGCAGCCACCGATTCGACAGCCAAGAAAGATTCCATGCCGGCAATGCCGATGGCCAAGGATTCGGCAAAGACGGACACCACGAAGAAGGACACTGCGGCGGCGGCGGCACCCGCGGCTGCTCCCACCGTGGGGGATCCCACCGGTGCGACGACCGGTACGGCCAACGACATCACCGCCAAGGTCGCCGGCAAGCCCACCATGGACGAGATCGCCGCCGATCTTGGTCACACCAAGATCGCCGTGAACTTCACGTGGATGCTCATGAGCGGATTCCTGGTGTTCTTCATGCAGGCCGGCTTCGCCCTGCTGGAGACCGGGTTCGTGCGCGCCAAGAACGCTTCGCACGTGATGTTCATGAACATCAGCATCTATTTCATCGGTGTCCTGGGTTACCTGCTGACCGGCTACGCGCTGCAAATGGGCAACGTGGCAGGGAATGCCCAACTGGGCGGGATTCCGGTGGCCGCAGGCGAGTTCACCATCCCCCTTGCCGGCAAGGCCTTCGGTCTTTGGGCCACCCAAGGATTCTTCCTGGCGGGCAAGTTCTACGACGTCGGCTTCTGGGCGTTGTTCCTGTTCAGCGTGGTGTTCATGGACGCCGCCTGCACCATCCCGACCGGAGCCATGGCCGAACGTTGGAAGACCAGCAATTTCATCCTCTTCGGCTTCGTGATGTCCATGATCGTGTATCCTCTTTTTGGAAACTGGGCCTGGGGCAATGGATGGCTCTCCCAGTTGGGGGCCAATTTCGGGCTTGGACACGGGTATGTCGACTTCGCCGGCAGCACAGTGGTGCACATGGTGGGCGGTGTGGCGGCTCTGGCCGGCATCGTGGTCCTGGGACCCCGAATCGGCAAGTTCACCAAGGAGGGGAAGGCCAACGCCATTCCCGGACACCACATTCCCATGGCTGTGATGGGAACGCTTGTCCTTGGCTTCGGGTGGTTCGGGTTCAACGCAGGTTCCACCTTGGCGGGAACCGACCTGCGCTTGGCGGTGGTCGCCGTGAACACCATGCTCGCCAGTTGCTGGGCGGGTGCCGTCACCGTCGTCTACATGAAGCTCAAGACGGGCAAGTGGGACGTGGCCATGGCTTGCAACGGGTATCTCGCGGGTCTGGTGGCGATCACCGCTCCCTGCGCCTTCGTGAACGTCTGGGGCTCCATGGCGGTCGGCATCGGTGCGGGCCTCGTCTGCCCCATCGCCTATTCCTTCATCGAGAACGTGCTCAAGCTCGACGACGCGGTGGGTGCCTGTGCGGTCCACGGTGCCGGCGGAGCCTGGGGCGGCTTGTCCCTGGGTCTTTTCGCGGATGGCGCCTATGGCGAAGGCTGGAACGGCGTCAAGGGCGGCGTACGGGGGCTGTTCTATGGAGACGCTTCCCAATTCGTGGTGCAAATCATCGGGGTGGCCACCTGCTTCGTGTTCGTCTTCGGCTCGTTCTGGATCTTCTTCAAGGTGACCGACAAGATCTGGGGCATCCGGGTTTCGCCGGAAGTCGAGATCGACGGCTTGGACATGCACGACATCGGAATCCCGGCCTACAACGACTTCACCGTCCACAGCAACTGACGCTTTGGGGGACCCCAGGGTTCCAACTCGGAATCCCGGGCCAGGCTGCGTTGTGGCGCTCGGTTGGCAAGTGCTAACTGGGCGTCATTTTGTCAATTAGACACGTATATGTCATTTTTACGCCAAGTGTAAATGACATTTTACGGGTTTTGCGCCACCTGAGGTGATCATCGCCGATCTTACCAAGGATTGGCATGCTCGATGCTTTCCCCGCTCTTCCAGAGGTGCTCCCGGGTTGGGAGACCGGCAATTGAACAACCTCTGGGGGAGGCTACCACATGCTCAGCTGGATCAACCGCCAACGACGCTGGATCACCGGCGCACTCGCACTGCCGATGGTGCTTTCCGTCGGAGCCCTGGCCGCGACGGATTCCACCGCGGCCAAGAAGGACTCCATGCCCGCCATGGCCAAGGACACGGCCAAGGCGGACACCGCGAAGAAGGACACGGCCGCCGCGGCTGCCGCTCCCGCCGCAGTGCCGGTGCCGGACCCCAACGGCGGGAACACGGGGGACTCCACCTCCATTCCGGCCAAGGTGGTGGGTTCTCCAACCTTGAGCGAGATGAAGCAGGCCTTGGGGCACAGCATCATCGCGACCAACATCGTCTGGACCCTGGTCACCGGCTTCCTGGTCATGTTCATGCAGGCCGGTTTCGCCATGGTGGAGACCGGATTCTGTCGCGCCAAGAACGCCGCGCACACCATGTTCATGAACTTCGCTGTGTACTTCCTGGGCATGACGGGCTTCTTCATCTGCGGGTACGCCTTGCAAATGGGGAACGCCGCCGGAATCGCGTCCCTGGGAGGAGTGAACACGCTCAACGGGGCCTTCTCCATCGACATCGGAGGCAAGGCGTTCCAGCTCTTCGGCACCAAGGGCTTCTTCCTGATGGGCGCGGGCTACGACACGGGTGCGATGACCCTGTTCCTGTTCCAGATGGTGTTCATGGACACCGCAGCCACCATCCCCACCGGTGCGATGGCGGAACGCTGGAAGACCTCCAACTTCATCTTCTTCGCCCTGTGGATGTCGGCCCTCGTGTACCCCATCTTCGGCAACTGGGTCTGGGGCAACGGCTGGCTCTCGCAGCTGGGCCACAACTACGGCCTGGGCCACGGACACGTGGACTTCGCCGGATCCTCGGTGGTGCACATGGTGGGCGGCGTGGCGGCCTTGGCCGGAGCCTGGGTCCTGGGACCCCGCATCGGCAAGTACACCAAGGAAGGGAAGGCCGTCGCGATTCCCGGACACCACATGCCGATGGCGCTCGCGGGCACCTTCATCCTGGCCTTCGGCTGGTTCGGGTTCAACCCCGGATCCACCTTGAGCGGCAACGACCTGCGCATCGGCGTGGTCGCCACCAACACCATGCTGGCATCGGCTTCCGGCGGCATAGCGGCCATGCTGACCATGTTCGCGATCTCCAAGAAGTACGATCCGGGCATGACGGCCAACGGCTTCCTGGCCGGTCTGGTGGCCATCACGGCGCCCTGCGCCTTCGTGAACCCGGCCATCGCCTACTTCATCGGCGCGGTCGCCGGCGTGCTGGTGGTCGGTTCGTGCCTGTTCGTCGAGCACAAGCTCAAGGTCGACGACCCGGTGGGCGCCATCTCGGTCCACGGCACCAACGGCGCCTGGGGCGTGCTCTCGCTCGGCCTCTTCGCCGACGGCACCTACGGCGACGGCTGGAACGGCGTGCCGGGAACTGTCAAGGGGTTGTTCTACGGCGATCCCTCGCAGTTCGTTGCCGAAGTGATCGGCGTGGTGACCTGCTTCGTCTGGGTCTTCGGGATGTTCTACCTGTTCTTCAAGGTGACCGATGCCATCTGGGGCATCCGCGTACCGGCCGAAGTGGAAATCGAAGGCCTGGACATCCCCGAGTGCGGCGTCCTGGGCTACAACGACTTCCCCATTCACAAGTCCTGACCTCGGGAGGGATTCCGGAACCGGAATCCGAAATCGCTGGCCGCGGGGCGAAACGTCCCCGCGGCCTTTTTTGCTCCCCTCGGAGCTAGCTTGGCTGCCCGGGCCCCGCGAGGATCCGGGCCATCGGGAGAAAGCGCAACATGGAAGAGCCGGAGCTCGAGACCCTTGGTCCTCCCTCGCCGTTCGACTGGTGGAAGCGCTTGCGCCTGCTGTTCCTGGGCGGTGCGCGCAACCCCTTCGACGCGTCCATCTTCGAAAGCATCTCGCTCCTGCCCTTCTTCGCCTGGGTGGGGCTCGGGGCCGACGGCCTTTCCAGCTCGAGCTACGGCCCGCAGGAGGCCTGGATCACCTTGGGTGGGCACCACCACCTGGGCCTGTTCGTGGCCCTGGGGACCGTGATCACGGTCTTCGTGCTCTCGGCGGGATACAGCCAGATCATC
>CAYXXL010000309.1:0-4051 GCA_964469025.1 uncultured Fibrobacteria bacterium | reverse complement strand
ATTCCGGACGACCTGCTGGAGAAATGCCTGGATCTCGCCGAACGCGGCGGGTGGGCGGTGCTGCAATGGCCGTCGGATCGCCCGGGGGTGTGGCCCGAGGGAATCGAGGTCCGCCGCTACGGCGCGTCCTCCCTGGTGATCGCCCGCAAGGGCGTGTAGGGGCGATTCATGAATCGCCCCTACACGCCCGACCTCAGCTTCGACGGCAGCCTTCCCATCCACGGAAAGGCCGACGAGATCGAGGAGCTGCTGAGACTCCATTCCGTCGTGATCCTCGCGGGTGAGACGGGATCCGGCAAGTCCACCCAGCTCCCGAAGCTCCTGCTGCGCGCCGGGTTCGGCGTAGACAGACCCATCGCCATCACCCAGCCCCGGCGCGTGGCCGCGCTGTCCCTGGCCCGCCGGGTGGCCGAGGAGATGCGGTCCGAGGGAACTGCGTTCGTGGGACACAAGGTGCGCTTCGACAACCGGACCACCCGGGACACGCGCGTGGTCTTCGCCACCGACGGAGCCATCCTGGCGGAACTCGGCTCCGACCCGTTCCTGTCCCGCTACGACGCCATCGTGGTGGACGAGGCGCACGAGCGCAACCTGAACGTCGACTTCCTGATCGGGGTCCTGCGCCGCATCCGGGAGAGGAGGCCGGAATTCCGGATCGTGGTCGCCTCCGCCACCATCGACACCGAGGCCTTCGCCAAGGCGTTTTGCGAGCCCGATGGAACACCCGCCCCCGTGCTGGCGGTGGAAGGGCGGACATTTCCCGTGGACATCCTCTACCGCGACGAACTGGTGGACGACGACGACGAAACCCTGGCCGAGCGGACCGCATCCGCCTGCCGGGAGATGATGGAGCTGTCCGACGGCGATCTCCTCTGCTTCCTGCCGGGAGAGAAGGAGATCCGCGACACCGCCCGCGAACTGGAGAAGGCACCGGTGCGCCACACCGAGATCGTGCCCCTGTTCGGGCGGCTCTCCGCCGGCGACCAGGACAAGGTCTTCCATCCCGGATCCAAGCGGAGGATCATCCTCTCCACCAACGTCGCGGAGACCTCCGTGACGGTGCCGCGGATCCGGATGGTGGTGGACACCGGACTCGCGCGGCTTTCCCGCTACACGGCCCGCACCCGCACCAAGCGGCTGCAGGTGGAGCCCATCTCCCAGGCCTCGGCCCGCCAGCGCGCGGGGCGCTGCGGTCGCGTCGGGCCCGGAATCTGTCTTCGCCTGTACTCGCGGGAGGACTTCGAAAGCCGCGAGGTGCAGACGCAGCCGGAGGTGCAGCGCGCCGATCTTTCGGAGGTGATCCTGCGTCTTCTGGACGTGGGATTGGGAACTCCCGAAAACTTCCCGTTCCTGGATCCCCCTGATCGCAGGCAGCTTGCCGACGGATGGCAGCTGTTGCGCGAACTGGAAGCCGTGGACGAGGAGGACCGCATCACGGACACGGGCAAGCGCATGGCGCGACTGCCGCTGGACCCTCGCAGCGCCCGCATCCTCCTGGAGGCCGGCCGCGAACGCTGCCTGCGCGAGGCGTTGATCCTGACCGCGGGACTTTCCATCCCCGACCCCCGCGAGCTGCCCGAAGGCAAGGAAGACCAGGCGCGGGCCGCGCAGAAGCCCTTCCAGGACAGGCAATCGGACTTCGTTGGTCTCCTGAACCTGTGGGAGGCCTGCGAGAAGGCCCTGGGCGAAGAGGCGTCGGGGAACAGGCTGCGCAAATTCTGCCAGAAGCATTTCCTGAGCTACATGCGCATGCGCGACTGGAGCGACGCGGTGCGGCAGATCTCCCACCTGCTGGAATCGGACCCCGAGATGGATCCGCGCCGACAAAAATCGACCGCCGACTACGGGCAGATCCACCGCGCCCTGCTGGCGGGATTCCTCTCCAACATCTGCCGCCTGGACGAGGAGGCGGCCGCGCGCGCGAAGAAGGGCGATCCCGCGAAGAAGCCTCTCCTCCCGTACCGGGCGCCCCGCGGGCGGCTGGCCACGCCATGGCCAGGCTCCGTCTTGGCGCGGGCGGGATCCACATGGCTGGTGGCCGCCGAGATCGTGGAAACCTCCCGCACATGGGCGCGCACCTGCGCGGAAGTGGACCCGCTGTGGATCGAGGAGATCGGGGCACCGCTCCTGAAGCGCGAATACGGCCCGGCCCATTGGGACGAATCGGCCCAGCAGGTCGCCTGCGGGATGCGCGTGCTGCTGTGGGGGCTTCCCTTGGCCACGGGTCGAAGAGCGAGGGCGAAGGACGCCGACCCGGATGCGGCCACGGAATGCTTCTGCCGCGAGGCGCTGGTGGACGATCGCCTCCAGGGGCGATTCCCGTTCCTGGAATCGAACCTGTCCCTGCGCGACCGGGTCCTGGCCCTGGAGGACCGGCTGCGCCGCCGCGCCCTGCACGCCGGAGTGGAGGCCGAGGTCGCCTGGTACAAGGCGCGATTCCCCTCCGGGCTTTCCAGCGCGTCGGACCTGCGGGGCTTCCTTAAGGACCGGGGAGATTCGAATCTCCGGATGACGGAATCCGACTTGATCTCCGATCCGTCGCTCCTGCCCCGCGAGGAGGATTTCCCCGACCGGTGGAAGGCCGGGGGCCTCGACCTGCCGTTGTCCTACCGGTTCGCTCCCGAGGACGACGACGACGGAATCCGCCTCACCGTTCCCGAGGACAGGTTGGAATCCGTTCCCGACGCGGCGGTGGAATGGCTCGTGCCCGGGCGGCTCCCCGAGAAGGTCGATCTGCTTTTGCGCTCGCTCCCGCGGAACGACCGCCAGGCGCTGGCGCCGCTCTCCGAGACCGCCAGGCGTTTCGTGCGCGACACCGCCGCAGAGGCCGGCCGAACGGGCCTGCGCGAAGCGCTTGCGACGTGGCTGCGCGGACACGGCATCGGAATCCGGGCCGCCGCCTTCCACCCCGAAGGGGATCTTCCGCCCCATCTGCGGATGCTGGTCGCGGTGCTCGATTCCAAGGGTGCGGAAACCGGCAGGGACCGGGACCTTCCCCGGCTGCGCGAGCGGCTCGCGGAACGCATGCTGGCCATGCGCCGGAAGGCGGCCGAATCAGCGACGGGTGGAGTGTTGCGCGCGGGAATGCGGGATTGGCCTCAGGACCTGGTCGTGGCCCCGACCGAAGAGATCCGCTCGGGAGGCATGCCGTTGACGCTCTTCCCCGCCCTGTCCCTGCGCGACCGGGACGTGGAACTTCGTCGTTTTCCGTCTTCCGCCGAGGCCGACCACTCCCACCGCGAAGCCTTGCGCAGCCTGCTGGAATGGAACGTCGACGGTGCCGACCATCTCCTGGCCTGGCTTCCCCGCGATCTCCGGATGCCCGTCGAGATCGATCTCCCGCTCTCGGCGTGGACCGAAGCGCGGCTCTTTTCCCAAGGACTGTGCGAGTCGCTCCGGAAATGGGCGCTGGAGGCGGGACGCCAGGGGGACACCCGCGATCGCGCCACGTTCCTGGTCCGCCTGGAGGAAGCCCGTCGACGCCTGCGCGAGGGTCGCTCCCAGGCACGGGACCGCATCCGAGCCCTGGTGGCGGCAAGACGAGTCTTCGAGGAGACCGCGCGCACCGTTCCGCCGCATCGACCCGACCTCGTCCGGTTCGCGGAACTCACGCGAACGCGCCTCTGGCCGGCGGGGTTTCCGGGATCCGCCCACTGGCCCGTCTTCGGGCGGCTGCCCGTCTGGTGGGAAACCGCGGCCCGCAGGCTTCGCAGCGCCGTGGACAACCCCAAGCGCGATCAGGAACGAGCGTCCGAACTCGCCCCGTTCGTGCTGGCTTTGCGCAGGGAATCGGGAAACAACGCGGAGTCTTGGCGGCTACCCGGCGCACTGGCCGATCCGGACGCCTTCGAGCGCCTCGCGGAACTGGCCTGGTGCCTGGAGGAGTTCCGCGTCCAGACCTGGGCGCAGGAACTGGTGCCCGCCATGCCTGCGAGCGCGAAACGCATCCGCGAGCTTTTCGAAGCCCGCGGAATCGCCGCTTAGCTAGGGCTTCGAGAGTCCGATCACGCCGCATCCGATGCGAGTGCCCGAGGCTCCCGAAGGTTGGGTG
>CAYXXL010000308.1:0-4051 GCA_964469025.1 uncultured Fibrobacteria bacterium | reverse complement strand
ATTTCACGCCTTGACCGCCTTGAACTTGCGGGTGGTCGCCCAGACCAGGAGATGCGCCAGCACGTTGAGGATCAGGGTCAGGACCATCAGCAGCAACCCGATCTCGGAAAGGGCCGCCAAGTGGATGTCGCTGACCGCTTCGGTGAATTCGTTCGCGATCACGGAGGCCATGGAGTGGGCGGGAGCGATCAGGTTCGCCGAGATCTGGGGATTGTTCCCGATCACCATGGTCACGGCCATGGTCTCGCCCAATGCACGTCCCAAGGCCAGCATGATGGCTCCCAGGATGCCGTTTTTCGACGAACCCAGCACGGCAAGGCGCATGGTTTCCCATCGCGTGGCCCCGAGGGCCTTGGCCGATTCCCGGAAAATGTCAGGGACGGCCTCGAACACCTCCCGGCTGATGCTCACGATGGTGGGAACCACCATGATCGCGAGGATGACCCCGGCGGTGAGGAGGGACAATCCCGTGTCGGGAGGGCCGAAGAACGGAGTCCCGATCGACTTCATCAGCAGCGGATCCACATGCACCCTCATGAGCGGGGCCAGGACGAAGACGCCCCACAGCCCGTAGACGACGCTGGGGATGGCGTTGAGCATGTCGACCATGAACGAAACCGGGGAACGCGCTTTTTGGGGAGCGAGTTCGGTGAGGAACAACGCGAGTCCGAGTCCCAGCGGAGTGGCGATCAGCAGTCCGATCGCCGACGAGACGCATGTCCCCCAAATGAACGGAAGGGCGCCGAAGATCCCGTTGACCGGATCCCAGTCCGTGCCGCGGATGAAGCCCCAGCCGAACTTGGCGAACGCCGGCTTGGAGGCGACGAACAGCAGCCAAGCCACCGCCCCTGCCCACAGGAGCAAGGAGGCGGCGAAGACCAGGGTGATGGTCCGGAACAGCCGCGCCGAAAGGAACCTGGACAGGCGGCTTCCCGTTTCCCGGATGGAAGAGGGGACTTCCCCGCTCCTGGCGGGGAGGTCCGTGGTCCGTGGTTCCAACCTCAGAACTTGATCTGGGCGATCCGCGCGTTGACCTTCGCGATCAGCTCATCGGGTAGGGGAGCGTAATACAGGGCGGAAGCCATGGATTCGTGCGCATAGGCCCAGCGGAGGAACTCGACCAGCGTCTTGCCCTTGTCCTTGCTGCTCTCGTAGCTGGGATGGACCAGCAACCAGGTGAAGCCGCAGATCGGGTAGGCCGCTGCGCCCGGGGAGTTGGTGATCATCACCCGGAAGTCGTCCGGCATGTCGGCCAGGGCTCCGGCGGCGGCCGCGGTGGTGGAGGCGATGCTGGGCTCGGTCCAGTTTCCGGCAGCGTTCTTCAGCGTAGCGTAGGTGATCTTGTTCTCGATGGCGTAGGCGAGTTCCACGTACCCGATGGTGCCGGGAATCTGGCGGATCAGACCGGCCACGCCCTCGTTGCCCTTGCCCCCCACACCGACCGGCCACTTGACCGCGGTCCCGAATCC
This sequence comes from uncultured Fibrobacteria bacterium, assembly GCA_964469025.1. Classification (GTDB taxonomy): domain Bacteria; phylum Fibrobacterota; class Fibrobacteria; order UBA5070; family UBA5070; genus UBA5070. Next base: position 2,582 of record CAYXXL010000308.1, on the reverse strand, counting down.
GACCTTGGACTTCCAATCCGGGCTCACCTTCGAGAGGTAGTTGGTGAAGATGTTCGATGTGCCGCTCCCGTCGGAGCGGTGCGCGATGTTGACCGCGAGGTCGGGCAACTTTTCACCGGGGTTGAGAGCGGCGATCTTGGGGTCGTTCCACTTGGTAATGGTACCCAGGAACATGCCGGACAGCACGTCGGCATCGAGTTTGAGGCTGGTGATGCCGGGAATGTTGAATGCGACGGCCACGGCACCCATCACGGTGGGAAGGTGGAAGACTCCACCCTTGACCGCGGCGATCTGCTCGTCGGTCATGGGGGCGTCGGAGGCCCCGAAGTCCACGGTGCCTTCGGTCATTTGGCGGATGCCGCCGCCGGACCCGATGGACTGGTAGTTGATCTGGTTGTGGGTCTCCTGGTTGAACTGGAAGAACCACTTGGAGTAGATCGGGTAGGGGAACGTGGCCCCCGCACCATTGAGGTCCACGGCACCGGCGGGAGACATGGCCCCCAAGCCGAGCAGGGTGGCACCGGCGAGAACCAATTTCGACATCTTCATTCACTTCCTCCTGGTTTGCGAAGACCGGGAAAGTCTTCGTTCTTCTCAAGCGGACGAAAAGATGCGGCGGGGGTTGGATCGGGGGGATTGCGGAGATGTTGCAGGATTGTTGCAGAGGGCGGAAAGCCGCTCCGATTCAGGGAAGGAACAGCCGTCCCCGAAGCTCCGAGGTGCCCTCGCGGACTTCCACGAAAACCACGCCGTGGAGGGAGGGGAGAGCGACCATGGCCTCCGAAGCCGGATAGGAGTGGGACCGGCCGGAAAGATTGGTGATGCGCACGAGCGAGGTGGGGTGGGAGGATAACTCCGAGCAGAGGCTGGAGAGGGAGGTCAGGGAAGTCGTGAGTGCTTGGACACGCGGAGTCGACAGGGAAGCGGTGCGGATTGTGTCGGAGTCGTGGACCAGGAGCGAGACTTGGAGTGAACTCGTGCGTCTGTCCAGGATGGAAAGAATGTCATTGTGATAGCTTCCTTGGACCAGTTGATCGAGTCCGACCCCTTCGCGCCCGAACAGGATCAGCGAATCCACGGCACCTCCAGTCGACTCCCCCATGGCATCGGCCCATCCCCAATATTCGCTTCGTTCCCAAAGGTTCTCGTCCGTCCGGAGATCCGACCAAAGTCGGAACATGCCCCGCGCAATCAGCATGGAAGTGCTGTCCTTGCCTGAAACCAATACTTTTCCGGTGGCGAGCTGGAACCTCAGATCGATCGTGGAATCGGAACGGATGGTGCGCCGAATCCAACCGGAGGAGTCCGCCGCGGTGTCGGAAACCGTCCAAACCAATTGGGTCGGAATCGGAGTGGGGATGAAGGATCCGATGGTGCTGTACGAAGTCACTTCCCAGATCCAGGATTCTCCCGGCACCATGCGAGTCAAAAGCGTGGCCGTGGTGTCCCAACCCCTCTGAGGCGCCCGAGATCGGCCATCGACGGAGACCAGCGTCCAACCCTCCCGCGAAACCGTATCCTCGAGCCTTCCCCATCCCGTGTCGGAAAGCCAGACCGATTGGGGGGTGGAAAACCAGGAAACGCTCAATCCAGCGCTGAAGGTGCGCAGGTTTCCGCTCAACGTGTACATCGGGATTGTCATGACCTTCCATCCCGATGAATCGATGGAAACCGGCGTGCCCCACCCCTCCGGAAAGCACGCTCCCGCCAATTCTCCGTAGGCCAGCGGGAGTGTGTTCCTCGATGCGTTGTCGCTCGCAATCCTCCGAGGTGCCGGATCCCAAGCCGCCAGGCACGATGGAGCCAGCCAGACGGTATCGGTGTCGCCTTGCACCCAGAGCGTGGCTGTGTCCAGGCGGATCCGCTTCGATCCGATCAGGCTGTCGCGAATCCCCACGCGCCATAGCGTGCCAGAGTCTGTCGCCGTGCTGTCCAGAACGGTGAGGGTCGCGAAAGTGGAATCGCTCTCCCAGCCCCGCCAGACCTTGTAACCCAGGCTCGCGCCTTTGCGCAACGGGATGGCCATGGCCAAACCGGCAAGGAGCAGAATGGCTGTGAGAGTGCGCATGGACCACCTCCGCGGCAAATGGGTCCCTGGACAAAGCATACCCAAGCTCGGGGTCGAGTGGTGGGCATTTGCGGTAGAACAAGACATTTTCGAGGTGACAACAAAAAGCCCCCGTTCCGCGAGAAACGAGGGCTGTATTCATCTTCCGCCGTGGGGACGCAAGATTTTGCGTCCTTACGGGTTGGACGATCTTACTTGGCCACGACGCGGACCATCTCCACGACCTTGTTGGAGTAGCCCCACTCGTTGTCGTACCAGGAGACCAGCTTCATGAAGTTGTCGTCGATGGCGATTCCGGCCTTGGCGTCGAACACGGAGGTCTTGGGCTCGTCGCGGAAGTCGGTGGAGACCACGTCCTCGTCCGTGTAGCCCAGCACGCCCTTGAGATAGGTCTCGGAGGCGAGCTTCATCTCGGCGCAGATCTCGGCGTACTTGGCGGGCTTCTCCAGTTCGACCGTGAGGTCGACCACGGAGACGTCCGAGCATGGCACGCGGACTTCCGCGTGCCATGCTC
>CAYXXL010000307.1:0-4109 GCA_964469025.1 uncultured Fibrobacteria bacterium | reverse complement strand
GACGGCCACCGAGACCAACCAGCCCCGGATCCTCTACCAGGACACCGTCCACACCTACACCGACCTGGATGTCGCCAAGCGCACCGACACCTCCGCCGCCGGCACTTATGGCCAGAACAACGGAACGGTCTGGATCTACATGTCCAGCAATGTCGTCCTGATGGGGCTGCTCATCGACGGAAACGGCTTCACCGGCACCACCAACGCCAAGGGACGCATTTTCGCCTACGGTGCGACGCTAGGGCTGGGGAAAACGGATGAAGTCCGCGGGAATGTGGGCGTCAACGTGTTGATGTCCCACGCCGTCCAATTGCGCTACCTGTCCGTGACCAATGCCTGGGACGGAATCGCCATCGTCTCGCCCAATTTGGGCGGAGCCTTTTCCTATCCGGATCCCAACGATCCCCCTTCCGAGGTGACGGCCACCCTTCCCACCAGCCAAGCGGGATTGTACGGAAGCCATTTGGTGGAGCGCTGCCGCATCCACGACAACACCTTCGGCATCCTGTGCCAGCGCGATTGGGACCTTTCCTCCGTGTTCCGCAACAACCTGTTTTGGGGCAATTACTTGCGCCATTGGGCAGATCCCAGGACACCCGGTTCAACCGGTGCGGCTTGCCCAACCAATGAATACATCACCCATTTGTGCGAAGTCGATACCGCCGTGCACGCGGATGGAAGCCGTCGTTCCCTCGCCTTCACGACCGTTGGCGGCGCCTTCCTGATGACGGATGTGGCCCTGACCCCGTACCGCATCCACAACAACACCTTCTTCGACAACGCCACCACCGTTTCCGGCTACTACAAGACCGGCACCCAGCACCTCTTCTACAACAACTTGGTGGGCAAGCCCTACCAATCTTTCCGCGGTGCGATAAGCCTTCCGGTCCAGGCCGGGAGCGTGAACGGGGCCCCCTGGAGCCCGAATTACACCCAGACCGAGCGACAATCGGAGATGCTCCAGTATTTCGCCGAGCACCAGCGCTCCAACCGGGTGGTGGACCAGGACAGCATTCCGCCCTTAGGCAACCAAGGCGCGGTCCCCAACTATTTCGGGCCCGGCGGCGGCAATTTGCGCCTGTTCAACATGCGCATGATCCATTTGGCCAATGGGAGCTGGCCGGGGCGAAGCTGGAGCAACGATGCAAACGACCAGGATTCCCTGGGGATGACTTGGGTTCCCAGCCTCACTGCGGTCGGGAGCATGGGTGCCATCGCCGATTCGGGCGGCATCGTGAACTACATCCGCCAGAACATGTGGGTGGGCGCCGCTCCCGACCCGAGCATCGACAACACCCCCGGCAATAATTCGCCATTCAACAACCACCTGCCGGACGCAGCGAACGGTTCACGTTGGAGTCCGCCGTGGCTTCCCAACAACATCCAGGCCTCGCTTGCGGATGGGACCATCTTCCGGAACACGGGAACCTTCGACGTGCGATGGACCTTCGGCCTGCCCATCGACACCACCTTGCCCACCGCCCCGACTTGGCTGCAGCCCAAGGCATTGGATGCCGTGCAGACCACCGCGAAATTCCTGACCGGCTGGCCCACCTACGAGGGCACGGCAACCAACAGCACCGAGGCGGTCAAGGTCCCTCTGGCCATCGGGGCCTATGCCCCCGGGGGAGGGTGGGCCGCACCCGCCCGTCGATTGATTCTGCACGATACCTTGATCACGAGCGTGAACGACTCCATGGTCCAATTCAACCTGAACGTGGCGGGATTGGGAATCGCCAATGCGGACATCGACAGCCTGGAGGTTTCCTCGGCCAAGTTCTACAACAACGTTCCGGTATCCGATACCCTTTACAACCAAGGAGTTCCCAAAACCGGTCCATTTGCCGGAGTCGCCAATCGCACGACCACCCGTGAAAACTCCATTCTATCCAGCACCCCATGGCCATTGCCCTACCAGTTCCTCCGGGCGGATTACGACCCGACCGGCTTCGGCCAATTCAATGTCGATGATTCCCTGACCAAGAACCTCCTGTCTCCCAACAACACCTTCATCGGAAAAATCGGCGCCGGGTACCGGCTGAACGGCGATTCCCTCTATGCCCGAGCCGAAGTCGTGCTCAAGGCCTACATGAAGGACGGCACGGTGATCTACTCCAATCCGGCCGTGTTCATGTTCTCCCGTCCCCGTTTCCAATTCACGGTGACGGTCACCGATGCCAACGGCAATCCACTGCCCCACGACCCGGACGGAATCTCCCTGGATGTGGTGGCAGGTCAGCCTCTACACGTGTCGGTCAAGGCCAAGCTCGTGGGGACCATCCCCGTGCCATTCCAAGGCTACGCCAACTTGACGATCGGGAACCTGGGAACCTTGGTGGGGGCCGATGGAAACCAACTGGACAAGTTGCCCGGCCAAAACTTGGTGGGGACGAATTTCGCGCCGGTCCACGCCAACGACATCATCGATGCCAGCTTCCTCAAAAACGATTCCGTGGTCGGCTTGTACCATGCCATGGCCAGTCCCTCGAACGGAACCCTCACCTACACCGCCGTGTTCCAGGCAAGCGACCTTTCCTTGCTGAGTTATTTCATCCAGGGGAAATCCAGCCCCCTCAAGGTGGTTTCCGGGTCCATCTACCAGGTGACCGTCGATTCCGTCTACCGGAAGACGGACACTGCATTGCTTGCCAGTCCCAGCGAGGCGATCAAGCTCGCGATATCCACGCGCGACACCATACTGAAGAGTCCCACGGACACGAGTACGAGCAGGAATGTCTCGGATGTCTACCAGGGCGATACGCTGCGCGTCGTGATGCAGGTCCGTGACAGGTACGGGAATCCCGTCGAGGGAGCGGATTCGACCAGCGCGAAGAAGGGTCTCTACATCAAGCTGGCCCATGATCTGGTTCCCGGGCGCTACCCGAACGTCACAACCAATGCCAACCTGCTCGGGATCGATACGCTGGGCGGAGCGACCTGGCCCGATTCGATCCGCATTTCCTTCGATTCCACCGGTCGGGCCACGGCCTATGTGGTGGTCAGCGGAGCCGCCACCAAGGCCGCCCTGGCAGGCCTTCGAGCTTCGCTGATCGATTCCTTCGGTGTGGAAATCGGAACAGCCCTTTCTGCCAGGGACTCCGGGATCGCGGACACCACGTGGCTGAGCCTCCAGCCGGTGGCGCTGGGCGTGGCCTGGGTGGACACCCTGACCAAGAAGGAACTCGCTCCGATCACCGGGTACGTGGGCTCCTGGTATCCCGTCCTCCTGGAGACCACCAACAACGGATTGCCCAGTCCCTTCACGGGCACCCTTCCGATCACCGCCTTTTCGGCGCTCCATTTCCACCCTTCCATGGGCGACACCACCACGGTCACCTCCGCAGTGTTCAACGGAACCGCCTACAGCCAGGTGTTGTGGGTCCGTGCGAACGACTCCACCTCCGTGGGTTGGATCCAGACGAACTCCGCGCAGGGTTCGGACAGCGTGGCACCGCTCAAGTTCACCTACCCACAACCGGTGGGAGCCGTCTTCTACGACGCGAATTGCGACGGCAAGGTGGACAGCTTGTCCGTCAAATTCAACGGTCCACTGGATTTCCGGGCTTCCTCCGGAGTGGTGGCCGGAGACAAGCTGGACTTGATCTTCCCCCACCAGTTCCTTTCGCCCTCGGCCATGGGCGCCCCACTGCGGGTCACCGTGATCGGGGACAGCACTCTCGGCTTCGCCTGGGATCCCGGGACCACGGGGACGGCCGACGCTTCGGCGAACCAGATCGTGGTGGGCAATCCATTGTCCGCGACGGCCATCACCTTCAAGCTCGCCACGCTTGCGGACAAGGCACCCCCGATCGCCCTGAGGGCCACCGACGTGCAGACCTGGGCCAACTCCGGCCCCCAGGATTCGCTGGTCGTCTGGTTCAGCGAAGACATCGACGTTTCGCAATTCGTGACCGGATCCGCGTTGCCCTTCGTGATCGAGCGCTCCGGCGCCACCGTGCCCCTGACCGGTGCCACCTTGACCCGCGCCGTCCAGGCGCTGGACAGCGGCGAATACTCCTTCGTCTTCACGGCCCCAACCACCTTGGTTCTGCCCACGGACTCGTTGCGAATCTCGGGCACCTCGATCTCCGATCTCGCCGGGAACATGT
>CAYXXL010000306.1:0-4123 GCA_964469025.1 uncultured Fibrobacteria bacterium | reverse complement strand
ACTACACGGTTCTCGGCTCCGACAAGAGCCTGCGCGACACCGAGATCGGCCTGGAGCAGTCGGCGGGCTGGATCCGACGGGAGCTGGCGCATCGCCTCAAGCTGCGGCACATGCCCACGCTGCGCTTCCTGCACGATCGGAACCTGGAGAATTCCTTCCACATCCAGGGGCTTCTGACCCAGCTCCCGGACGACGACCGCAAGCCGCTGGAGCCGGAAGAGGACTGAACCGCCCGAAGCACCTATTTTTGGAGACACCCGCCTCCACCATTATCCAGGTTCCGAAAGGCGTTCCATGTCCATCCACCCACTCGCGGGAAAGCCGGCTCCCAGGGACTCCCTCGTCCACATCCCCAGTCTGGTCTCCGCCTACTACACGGGGAAACCAGACCCCAACGTGGTGGAGCAGCAGGTGAGCTTCGGGACGTCCGGCCACCGCGGGGACGCCTTCAAGACCGCCTTCAACGAAGACCACATCCTGGCCGTCACCCAGGCCTTGGCCGAGTATCGCCGCGAACAGGGCATCACCGGCCCGGTATTCGTGGGGATCGACACCCATGCCTTGTCCGTGCCCGCCCGGGACACGGCCCTGGAAGTCCTTGCGGCCCACGGGGTCCACGCGCTTGTGCAGCCCGGAGGGGGTTTCACACCCACCCCCGCGGTGAGCCACGCCATCCTAGGGTACAACAAGGGGCGTACGACCGGCCTTTCCGACGGCATCGTGATCACCCCCAGCCACAACCCCCCGTCGGACGGCGGCTTCAAATACAACCCCACCAACGGCGGGCCCGCCGACACCAACGTCACGAAAGAAATCCAGGACCGCGCCAACGAGATCCTGCGCGCCGGACTGAAAGACGTGCTTCGCGTGCCTCTGGCCAGGGCGCGTTCCTCCGGGAGCGTCTCGGAGTTCGACTTCCTGAAATCCTACGTGGAGGACCTGGGATCCATCATCGACTTCGAACCCATCGCGAAGTCCGGCCTCAAGATCGGGGTGGACCCGATGGGCGGCGCGGCGGTGAAGTATTGGGAGCCGATCGCCAACAGGTACGGACTCTCCATCGAAGTGGTCAATCCCTGGGTGGATCCCGCGTTCGGATTCATGACCCTGGATTGGGACGGCAAGATCCGCATGGACTGCAGTTCCCCCTACGCCATGGCGGGACTGGTGGCGCTCAAGGACAAGTTCGGCATCGCCTTCGGGAACGACGCGGATGCCGACCGCCACGGCATCGTGGCGCCTTCCGTGGGCCTCTTGAACCCCAACCACTACCTGGCGGTGGCGATCCGGTACCTGTTCGGAGGTTCGCGTCCCGGGTGGAGCGCCGGAGCGGCCGTGGGGAAGACGCTGGTCAGCTCCTCCATGATCGACCGGGTGGCGGCCTCCATGGGACGGAAACTGTCGGAAGTTCCGGTTGGTTTCAAGTGGTTCGTGGACGGCCTCGTGGACGGCAAGCTTGGTTTCGGAGGCGAGGAGAGCGCGGGGGCGTCGTTCTTGCGGAAGGACGGATCCGTGTGGACCACCGACAAGGACGGTCTCATCCTGAACCTTTTGGCCGCGGAGATCACGGCGAAGACGGGAAAGGACCCGGGAATCCACTACCGTGAACTGGAGGCGGAGTTCGGATCGCCTGTCTACGAGCGCGTCGACGCTCCGGCCACCCGGGAGCAGAAGGCCAAGCTCGGCAAGCTCGGCGCCGAGGACGTGAAGGCGACCAGCCTCGCTGGAGAGAAGATCCTGGCGAAGCTGACCAGCGCCCCGGGGAACGGCGCCTCCATCGGCGGGCTCAAGGTGGTGACGGAAAACGGCTGGTTCGCGGCCCGCCCATCCGGCACCGAGGACGTCTACAAGATCTACGCCGAATCCTTCCTGGGACCGGACCACCTCCGGAAGATCCAGGCCGAGGCCCGCGAGATCGTGTCCGCGGCGTTGGCCTAGTGGCATGAGACGCATCCACCCCAGGGATTGGATCCGTCGGATCCTGGCCCGCAGGGGGCTCGAGATCTCGGGTCCGGAAACCTCGGCGCGGCGGCGTGCCTTCCTGGAGACCTTGGAGGATTGGTCCGTCGGGGATTTCGACCCCCCCGCCGGGGCCGTGCTTTCCGCCGTCGGCATCGTCTTTTCCAGGGATCGGGCCTTGCAGCTCCACGCGCTGCTGGAAGGTTGGTCCGCCTGCGTTCGCGGATCGGCGGAGCTGGTGGTGCTGTGGACCGCCTCCGACCCCGCCCACGAAACCTCCTACCGGGAACTGTCCGCGCTCTGGGAGGGACGGGTGCGGTTTTGCCGGGAAACCGCGTTCCGCGCGGATGTCCTGCAGGAAATCGCGTCGTCCCGGGCCACCCATCTGTTCTTCCTCACGGACGACGCCGTGGTGCTGCATCCCTTCGACCTTTCCACCTGCCTGCTTCCCGACCCCCGGAGGGGGATCTTCTCCCTGACGCACGGACGCGGCCTCGATTGGTGCTTCGTGGCCCGAAGGCCGCAGGGAGTCCCACCTCTGTCGGACGCCGGGACCGGATGCCTTTCCTGGGTCTGGAAGGACGGCGACCAGGGCACCGACTGGGCCTTTCCCCTGTCCGTGGACGGGAAGTTCTTCGCACGGAGCGAGGCCGGCCTGCTGCTTTCCCGACTGCCTTTCCGCAACCCCAACACGCTCGAGATGGCGCTTCAGGTCTTCCAGCCCCTGTTCGCGCGGCGCAGGGGGGTCTGCTTCGGGGATCCGGCCCTGGTGAACGTGCCCTGCAACACCGTGCAGACGGAATGTGTCAATCCGGACACGGGCCTCCACGGAGTCCGGGACCTCCTGTTCCGCTGGCAGGCCGGGGAACGGATCCGGTGGGAGGAGTTCCTGGGCCTTTCTCCGCGGGAGGCGGAGACGAAGATTTTCTCTTTCATGACAAGAAATTGACACTTCCCACTTGCCGTCTCCGGAACGAACCACGATATTATTCGGCCACTCCCCAACTGTCCAAACCTCTCCAAGGAGAAGATGATGTCCACGGCACAGCTGCAAGAGGTCGCGCGGAAGATCCACGAGGCGTCCTCGTTTCTCCCCCAATTGCAGACCGAGCTTTCCCGCTCGGTGCTCGGGCAGGAGCGGCTGACGCACGATATCCTGATCGCCGTCCTGGCCGATGGACATGTGCTGCTCGAGGGGGCTCCGGGCCTGGCCAAGACCACCGCGGTGCGCGCCCTGGCGGGTTCCATACAAGCCAGCTTTTCCCGAATCCAGTTCACCCCGGATCTCCTTCCCGCGGACCTTCTGGGCACCCAGATCTACCGCCCCCAGACCGGTACCTTCGAGATCCGCAAGGGGCCTCTTTTCGCGCACCTGGTTCTGGCCGACGAGATCAACCGCGCCCCGGCAAAGGTGCAGTCGGCGCTGTTGGAAGCCATGCAGGAGCACCAGATCACCCTGGCCGGACAGACCTTTCCCCTCCCCAAGCCGTTCTTCGTCCTGGCCACCCAGAATCCCATCGAACAGGAAGGCACCTACCCCCTCCCGGAAGCCCAGGTCGACCGGTTCCTGCTCAAGCTGGACGTCGGGTATCCCGGTCGCGACGCCGAACTCCAGATCCTCCAGCTGGTTTCCGGGCCTGGACTTCCCCAGCCCAGGCCCGTCGCCGCTCCCGACCAGATCCTGGCTGCGCAGGCCCTGGTCAGGGAGGTCTTCGTGGACCCCCGGGTGCAGGCGTACATCGTGGACCTGGTCCGCGCCTCCCGGGCGCCGTCCGAAGGCGGACTGGCCTCGTTGGAGGGACTCGTGCGCTGGGGAGCCTCCCCGCGCGCCTCCATCGCCCTCGCCTTGTGCTGCAAGGCCCAGGCCTTCCTGGACGGCAGGGCCTTCGCGACGCCCGACGACGTGAAATCGGTGGCCCGCGGAGTCCTTCGGCATCGCCTGGGCCTTTCCTACGAAGCCCAGGCCGAGAACATACGCGCCGAGGACGTGGTGGAGAAGATCCTGTCCGGAGTCGACGTGCCGTGAACACCGTCGACAGCCTGGCCCGCCGGATCGTGCGACGGGTGAGGAAGATCGAATTCCGCGCCCGTGGACGGGTTTCGGACCCGCTGTCGGGCGGACACCTTTCCACCTTCCGCGGGACCGGGATGCGCTTTCGGGAGG
>CAYXXL010000305.1:0-4125 GCA_964469025.1 uncultured Fibrobacteria bacterium | reverse complement strand
ATCCAGCAGACCCTGAAAACCACACCGGGCCAGAACGTCACCCTCCGCATCGGCTACACCTACAACCATTCGTGCATCGACCTCTCCGGTCCGCAGCCCTCCACACCTGCCGTCTACACCGCGCAAGTGATGTGGAACGGCGTGGTCGTGGGTTCGATCTCCGTCTCATCGGGATCTCCCCGGGTGTGGCTCAGGGATTCGCTGTTCTTGACCGCCCAGGGTTCCGATGTCCTGCGGATCCAATCCACGACCGCGGGAATGTGCGGCAACATGTTGGACGACATCACTATCACCACCACCGCGGCGTCTTCCCAGGTGTTCGGGACTTCCACCGTGACGCTCCGGCTTCCCAACGGGACGGTTCTGCCTCCGATCACGGTTCCCAGCTCCGCGGTCGCCTTCGATGCAGCGGGAACGACAGCGACGATCCCCCTGGGAAGGCTCCCCCCGAGCAGCGTCTACAAAGGAACTTTGAACGTGTTGGTCTCGGATGGATCCGGCACCTGGACCACCGAGTCCGTGGCCGTGGACGACAGCGTGGGGCCTTGGATGGACTCCGCGAGGATCGTCCCGAACTCCACCGGAGGAACGACGGATTCCGTCGTATTCTGGACGTCCGAACCCATCGCCGCGGGCGCGGGATGGACCTTCCTCGTGGACGAGAGGGGTTCCGGAGGCACCTCCTCGATCCAGGTCTCCAGCGTGGTTTCGGTGCTGGATCCCGCTGCCGACGAGTACCTGGCGCTGGTGCCCACAGGCGAGCTTCGCGCCGGAGATTCGTTGCGGTTGAATCCCGCGGCCGTCTCCGATGCCTTAGGAAATCCCGCGCTCGACTGCGACCGGGACGTGCTGCTGGGAACCCTGGCAGGTACCGGGAATCCGACTCCACCACCACCACCTCCTCCACCCCGCATCCAGGTCCAGACCCACCCGTTCCTGGACGACACCGTCGCGATCGCTCGCGCAGGCGCTCCTGTCCAGATCTGGGTGCGCGGACTCGGCGACATCCCTTGGCAGGGCACCGACGGCTCCACCGTGGCGGATACCGGAGACGCGGTCGGCGCAACCATCACGACCAACATGCCATTGGGAGGAACCGTCTACATCGTGGACAACGAGGGGGTTTTCGTCGTGTCGGGAGATCTGTCCCTGGTACGATCCATGGCGGCCCAAGGCCGATTGCCGGTGGATTCCAGCGGCGCCTACCAGATCAAGATCGCCTGGGACGGCCGGATCGGAGCGGGAAAATTCGCCTCCAGCGGGGTCTACGTCGTGCGCTTGGTTCTTCTCTACTCGGAGGGCGCCCCGCGAAGAACGAAGGTCGTCAACAAGTTGTTCCGGGTGGGCATCAAGAGGCGGGTGGAGTAGCCTTCGAAAACCGCCAATCCCCCGCTTCGGACCGCTCGATGGCGACCCCAAAGGCGTCCCGCGCCTGGGGCGACACCAGGACCTGGGCGGCGGGACCGCGCACGGTGAGCTTGCCCTTGTCCAGCAGCCACGCCTCCCCGGAATGTTCGGCGGCCAGACGGAGATCGTGGACCGACCACAGCACCGAACGCCCTTCGTGGGCAAGCCCTTCCAGGATCGACAACAGCGAAAGCTGGTGTCCGATGTCCAAACCGGTCAACGGTTCGTCCAGGAGCAGCACGGGAGAACCTTGGGCCAGGCACCGCGCCAGGAAGGCTCGTTGCAGTTCCCCGCCGGACAAGGTGCTCGCGTCGCGCCGCGCAAGATGTCCGATCTCCAATCGCTCCATCGCCCGCTCCACGGCGGTGCGATCCTGCGGACCCAACGGTCGCCAAAGTCCCAGGTGGGAAAGCCGACCCATGGACACCAGATCCAACACGGACAAGGCCGAGGCGACCGGGCGGAACTGGGGGAGATAGGCCAGTCGGCAGGCCCGCTCCGGCGCCTCCCAGCGGTGGATCTCCCGCCCGTCGAGGACGACGGTTCCCTTCGCCCTCGGCGCGTGTCCGGCCAGCACCTTGAGGAGGGTGGATTTCCCGGCGCCGTTGGGTCCGATCACCGCCTCCAGGCGTCCTCCCTCCAGAGATCCCGAGACGCGGGACAGGATTTCCCGTCCCTTGACGGAAACCGTCAGATCTTCCCATTCGATCCTCATCCTTGGGACCGACGCTCGCGCACCAGCAGGTGCAGGAAGAAGGGAACGCCCAGAAGCGAGGTGAGGACGCCCAATTGGATCCCCGCGGGAAGGAAGGCGCGGGAAAGGAGGTCGGCCAGAAGCAGGAGCGCAGCCCCGGCGATGGCGGAAACGGGGATCAGGGTCCGGGACGACGAACCCGCGAAGGGGCGGCAAAGGTGCGGCACCACCAGCCCCACGAAGCCCACGGGACCGCAGACCCCCACGGCTCCACCCACCGCCAGCGCCGTCCCCACGAGCACCACGTTGCGGGCTCGGTCCAGCGGCACCCCCACGGCCTGGGCGTGGTCATCGCCCAGGGACAGGGCGTCCAGCCAACGCGAGACGGAGAGCAGTACCGCGATCCCGAGCAGGATGGGCGGGGCGGCCAGGGCCACATGGGTCCAACTGCGCGCCTCGGCCCCACCCGAGAGCCAGAATACGAGTTGGCGCAACTGGTATTCGTCGGAAAGCAGGAGAGCGAGGGAGGTGCAGGAGGTGAACAGACTCCCCAGGATCACGCCGGTCAGGAGGGTGGTGGTCGTGTTGGGACGGCCTCCGGCTCGGGACAGGGCCACCAGGAGCAAGGCCACGGCCAGGCAACCCAGGAAGGTGGCCACCGGCAACACCCACAAGGGAGCCCATGGGAGATGGAAGAGGACGAAGACCGCCGCGAAGGAGCCACCGCTCGCGATGCCCAACAGGGATGGATCGGCCATGGGGTTCCTGAACAGAGCTTGGAAGGCCGTCCCCGAAGCGGAAAGTGCAGCTCCAACCATGGCCACCACCACCACCCGGGGGGCCCGCACCTGCCAGACGATTCCTGTTTCCACACCCGGATTCCACGGTCCGTGGAACAGCGCCAGCAGCGCGCCATGCATGGAGAGATCCGAGCTCCCGGTCAGGAGGGCGGCGAGCATCGCACCAACGAGCGAGAGGAGCAGGAGGGGGAACAGTCGTCGCACGGGCGTTCAGGCGCCAGGACGCCAGAGGGGGTCTTGGATCCCGGCTCGCGCATTCTCCAAACGCGGGGCGGCGAAGAGCCAATCCGAGAGGCGATTGAGGTACTCGAGGACCAAGGGCGCCACCGGTTCCTTCTCCGAGAGGTGCACGCACAGGCGTTCGGCTCGGCGACAGACGGTGCGCGCCACATGCAGAGCCGCCGCCGCCCGACTTCCCCCCGGGAGGATGAAATTGGCGAGGGGTCCCACCGCCGCCTGCATGGCGTCGATCTCCCTTTCCAGAGTCTGGATCTGTTCGGGCCGCACCTGGGGAAGGGGCCACTTGCCCTTGTCCTCTTCCAGGAAGCAAAGGTCCGATCCCAGGTCGAAAAGTTCGTTCTGGATGCGCAAGATCGGTCCTGCGATTTCCGGGCACGGGTCCAGGGAGCGAACCAGACCCAAGTTCGAATTCAACTCGTCCACGGTCCCGTAGCACTCCAGGCGCAGGTTGGACTTCGGGACTTTCTGTCCGCCGCCCAGACGCGTCTCCCCCCGGTCGCCGGCGCGCGTGTAGAGCTTGCTCAGTGGCGGCATGCGGACTCCCTTCCTGGATCTTCGGAAAGTAGCTGGTAGGAGGTTGCTTTGGTGGTCCGTCGACCTGACACGGCCAGAGTGGACCTGTCTCGGTTCGAATCTTCCCCTTGTTTCTAAATGGAACGGGACAATGCTTGTTCCAGGTCGAAACACTTTCATTCGGGTCGTCCGCTCCCTTGGCACGTTCCTTGACACGTCCTGGGTCAAACGTTCTTTCCGAGGACACAAACACGACATGAGCGAAGAGACCATCAAATCCGCGGCGGAGCTTGCCGCCGAGCGCGCCACCCGGATCGCCGAGGGTGCATCTGCGGAAGCATGCGCATCGGAAACGTCGCACGAGGCGGGACCCGCGGAACTCCAAGGGAAGATCGCCTCGCTCCAGGAAGAACTGGAAGCCGCCAAGGACAAGCATCTGCGCCTGGTCGCGGAGTTCGACAACTTCCGGCG
>CAYXXL010000304.1:0-4141 GCA_964469025.1 uncultured Fibrobacteria bacterium | reverse complement strand
TGTCATTCTTCGGAAGAGATACGAGCTTCTTCGATCTGCTGGATCAGCAGGCGCAGGCCGCGGTACTGGCATCCGAGATCAGGCCTTCCACCACGTCCCCGCGCCGGTAGTGGGACAGCAGACGCGGCCATTCCAGCACGTCCGCCGCCGCCCGGAAGACTCTTTTCGGGTCGGCGCGGATCCGGATCAGGTTGATGGACTTCAATGTGGGACTCCCTGGGAACGCGGCATCTCTGGAGGCAATATCCATGGAGCGGACACCACAAGTTTTCCAGGTGGGATGATTTCCGTTCGCGGATCGCGAACGGCACCGGGCGCGGGAGGCCTCAGATCCCGTACCGCTTGCGCTTGCGCCAAAGCGTTGCGGCGTCGATCCCCAGAACCCGGGCGGCCTCCTCCAGGGTGCGCGTGGAGGCGAGAACCTTGCGCACATGCATTTCCTCCAACGCCTCCAGAGGGAGGAGCTCCCCGCAGGGGACGGGTTTCGCGCGCGCCGCCGCACCCATCGCCTCGGCGGACAGGATGGGTCCTGTCGCCAGCACCGCGGCCCGCTCCACCACATTGGCCAACTCCCGCAGATTGCCGGGCCAATCCCGCAGTTGCAACACCGCGATGGCCTCCGGGGAGAATTGGAGCCGCTCTCCCTTTCCGCAGGCGCGTTCCAAGGCGATGCGAGCCAAGGCGGGAATGTCCTCGCGGCGTTCCCTGAGCGGGGGAATCGCGATCTGCAACACGTCGAGCCGGTAGAACAGATCCTCGCGAAACCGTCCGGCGGCGACGGCCGCCTCCAGGTCCACATGGGTGGCCGCCACGATCCGGACATCCGATCGGCGCGTGGTGGGATCTCCCACCCGTTCGTACTCGCGGTCCTGGAGGAATCGCAGAAGTCTCGGCTGGATCTCCAGGGGAAGATCCCCGACCTCGTCCAGGAAGAGCGTCCCGCCCTCGCACAACGCGATCCGTCCTGGCACGTCGGAGACGGCTCCGGTGAAGGCCCCCTTCACGTGGCCGAAGAGTTCGGAAGCCAGAAGCTCGGACGAAAGGGACGGACAGGACAGGGTGGAGAAATGGTTCTCCGACCTGTCGCTCCAGCGGTGGATGGCGCGGGCCAGGACGGTCTTTCCCGTCCCCGACTCGCCCCGCAGGAGCACGGTGGCTCCCTTGCGCGCGACCTGCCGGGCGAGCGACATCGCCCGTCGGACCTCGAGGCAGGCGCTGTCGAACAGGAGACCGTCTTCCGATCCCGCCCGGGGCTCGCGAAGGGAGGCCACCTTGCTCGCCACCGCCACCACCTGCGAAGGCTCGAAGGGCTTGGCCAGGTAATCGAACGCCCCGCGCCGCATCGCCTCCACCGCCGTGTCCACGGTGGCGAAGGCGGTGATGACGACGATGCGCAATCCCGGTTGGGCGGCCAGGAGTTCCGGAAGGAGATCCAGTCCCGAATGGGTCCCCAATCGCAGGTCCACGAAAGCGAGGTCGAAGGGAATGTGCTTCGCGACCTTCCGGGCCTCCTCCACCCCGGAGGCCGATTGGACTTGATGACCTTCCAATTCCAGGCAAAGCGCCACCGACTTCCGGATGGAAGGTTCGTCGTCGACGACCAGGATGGAAAGACCCGCCACGGAGACAAATCTAGCGGTCCGGCTGGCGCGATGGATCCGGTGGAGGATTTCCGCGGTCATCCGGACAAAGGGGTCCGATGCTCCCGTCATCGACGGCGCTTCCGGTCGGCATCGCCGCCAACCGAAGTCGAATCACTTGTGGGGACGGCTCGGGGAAGCCTATTCTTAGTCCATGGCCCAATCCAGTTCGACGAGACGGCGTCGGGGGGTGCCTCCTGGATTCACCCTCATGGAACTGATGGTGGTGGTGGTGATCGTCGGCATCCTGTCGGTCTTGGCGGTCGTTGGATGGAAACGCATCCAGTGGCGTGTGCAGGTGTTGGGGGCCGCCGACGAATTCCGAAACGCCTTGCTGCTGGCGCGCTCGGACGCCACCACCCGCCAGAGGAACAGCGGCTTGTACATCGACGTGGGGAACCTCAGGTACGAGCGGTTCGTCGATTCCTCCCTGACGGACGGCTCCGCGAACGGAACGTTCGACAGCGGGGAAGTCGTGCTGCAGGGGTGGCAGCCGCTGCCCGCCCACATGGTCTTCGACTCGATCAATTCCACCGTCTCCCCGGAACCCCAACCGCATCCGTGCACTTCCGCGGGGACCGCCTCTCCCACCCGTTCGGACACGGGGGGGATGTACTCCGTGGTGTTCCGCCCGGACGGCCGCTGTTGGGCGACCTTCCGCACCAGGTTCGGGATCTCCACCTTCCCCGACGACACCTTCACGTTGACGGTGCTTTCCCCCACGGGACTTGTCACACTGGAGCATTGACATGGACCTGCGCGAGCGAAAACCCCACTCCCGAGGTTTCAACCTCATGGAGGTCATGATCGCCCTGATCGTGCTGGGCGTCATTTCCGTCATCTACCTGCAGATGTCCCGCTACTCCCAGAAAAACACGGGGAAGTCCATCGATTGGCAGTCCGAATCCGTCCTGATCGAGAAGACGATCGAAAATCTCCGCACCGGCCACACCACCTCGGGCCTGCGGTCCTTGGACAGCAGCTGGGTCGATTCCACGAACTCCGCCACCGACTCCCTGACCGTCCAGGGCAGCGCCCCGGATCCGTCCTTTTGCGGCAACTACTGCGACAGCCTTGCGCAGATCACCGTGAAGGCCAAGCGCCCGAACTTCAACGACTCCATCACCATCACCACCTACCTTTTCGTGGAGACCCCGTGATCCGCCGCGGGATTTCCCTCGTCGAGATCCTGATCTCCCTGGTCATACTGGGCGTCGTGGTCGGGATCGCCATGGTGGAATTCCAGTACCAGAACCGGAACTGGAAAACAGAGTCGGAACGCGCGGCGGCGGCGATGATGGCCAAGGGAACCTTGGATGCCTTGACCTCGGGAGTCCGTTCCACCGGAGGCGGTCTCCCCGACTCCAGCGCCGGCATGAAGGTGTGGGGCTCCGGTGAGGAGCAGGTCACGTTCGTGATGAACAAGACGGGATGGGTCGACAACGTCTCCGGCTACGCCTACGACCCCACGGCAGGTACTCTGGAAATCGCCATCGACAGCGCCGCCAAGTTCGAGGACACGGGGTACGTGCGGTTGGGCCTGAACGCCCCCGCGGGCAACGGAAGCCACGGCCCGGCCTTGTATCCGCAGACCTTCGTCCTGGGCATCCAGGACAGGCTCAGCGGGGCGGGTTGCACGAAGGATTCCCTGGTCCTGAACGCCACACCCTTCCTGGACAGCGGATGGAACCTCGCCGGCGACATCCAGGTGCCCGCCAACCAACTGGTCTACGGCTACGATTCCATCACCTATCGGAAATCCCAGGACACCCTGTACATCCGGCAGGACCAGAGCCCCGAGATGACATTCGCCATCGGCATCGATTCCTTGCACATCCAGTACCACCACCCGACGGATGGCTGGCTCGATTCCCTTTCGCCCAACCCGCCCGCCAACGCCATCGACAAGGTGCGGGTCCGCCTGGTCACGCGCACCCTCACGGTGGACAACAAACTTCTGGCGCAGGATTCGGCTTCGGGGGGCTACTACCGCTCGGCGCTGGAAACGGACGTGAGCGTGCGCAACTCCAATCTCGTCAATCGCTGAGGAGACTCCATGGCAACCAAACCCTTCTGGAACCGGCGCCGAGGCGTCGCCATGGCCATGGTCCTGCTCCTGGGGATCGTGATCCTGGTGCTGGGAATGGCCATGATCACCACCTCCGGGGGCTTTTTCCAGAGCACCGTGGACGCCAAGCAGCGCATCCGGTCCCGCTACGCGGCGGAAGCCATGGTGGCCCTGCAGATGGCCACCTTGGACAAGCTGAAGGACAGCCTGATCGGGGGGAGGCTCAACCTCGCCGCCGTGCCGGCCACCTTGGTCTCTCCGACGGGAAACGGGGAAATGGCCCAGGCAAGCGCCGTCAAGCAAAGCACCGGTGGACAGCAAGTGATCAACACCGGCGACTTCACGGGCCTGATGGGAACCAAGGTTTCCTTCAAGGTGAAATCCACGGGCACCGCGCCCGGTGGAGCCAAGACCAACGTCCAGGCGATCCTCT
>CAYXXL010000303.1:0-4144 GCA_964469025.1 uncultured Fibrobacteria bacterium | reverse complement strand
CCGCCGGACCAGAAGGTCGCGTCGCTGATGTCCATGTGTTCGGCGGCGGGGATGCCGTAGATCTTGGCACCCATGCGACCGTTCCCGATGGGCAATGCGCCGCCGAAATTCGCCTCGGTCGTGTCCGTTGGTGTCGTGTACGAAAGGACCAAAGAGCCCCAGTTCCCGGCCTTCTCGGCCGCTTGGGCCGATACTAGTCCTTGGAGGACGAGGATTGCGAACCAGCTTCGATGTGGAATCATAGCAACACCTCTCGGACGTGAGCACCCATGACCTGGCCTAGACAGCGGTCCGATCGGGAAGCTACCGCCGCCGCACCCGATCCACGGCGCGATTGCGCCCGGGAACTCCTAAAGCGTTGGAAGACTTCAACGCGCTGGATCCTGCGATCCGCTCTCCAGTTTCCCGTTCATGGTAGACTCTCGCATTGGTGAAATGCCCGTCTCCCGGACGGAGCGGGATCGAACTCGTCAGGGGACTTTGGATGACGATAGCGATGCTGGCTTGTTGGCTGGATGGCTGGTACCAGACCCAACTGTGGAGGGGTGCCGTCGCCGCCTGTCGGGTCCACGGGTGTCGATTCCTGTGCCTGGTGGGGTATTCCCGGCCATCGAGTCCGATCCCCACGGGTCCGGAGGGGATCGGTGGTCTCGCGGCGCGTCCGGAAATCGATGGGACCCTCCTGTCCGCGGGCCCTCTCACCTTCTGGGAGGGTGGCGCTGCCATGGAGGCGATCCTTTCCTGGCTTCCCCCCGGCAAGCCCGCCATCTGCCTCGGACAGGAGTGGCCCGATCTTCCATCCATCGTCCCCGACGGAGGGGGGATCGGTGGGATGGTCCATCATCTCGTGGGGGAACATGGCTGCCGGAACCTTGCCTTTCTGGGAGGCCCCGAAACCAACGCCGACAGCGTCCGACGCCTCTCGGATTTTGTCCTCGCCTGCGATCAAACGGGCATCGGATCCGATCCCCGATTGCGCGAAGTGGGACACTTCTATCTGGAAGGCGGGGAAGCGGCCATGGAGAGGATCCTGGACCGGCGGATTCCCTTCGACGCCGTGGTCTGCGCCAATGACGCGATGGCGATGGGTGCCGCTCTGGTCCTGGAGCGGCGAGGCATCCGGATTCCCGAAGACGTCCGACTCGTGGGCTACGACGACTGCGAGGAGAGCCGCACGCATCAGCCTCCCCTGACCACCGTCCGCAGCCCCACCTACCAGATCGGCTTCCGGGGCGTGGAGCGCTGCCTGGAAGAGTTCGAAGGGAAACCCGGACTCGCGGCGGTGGAGACCCATTCCACCATCCAAGTGGTGCGGAAATCCTGCGGATGCCTCGCGAAGGCGTCCCCCCAGCATTCCCTTCCGGAAACAGCCGTCCTTCGGGGAATGCCGACGGTGTCCGGGATCGCCGAACTGATGGCCACCGAGCACCCAGCGGAGAAGGATCGTTTCATTCGCGACTTCCGGGCCATCCTGCGCGATTCCAGGGAGGGGGAACTCGAGGAATGGCAGGAGATCCTCTTCTCCGCCTCCCGCCTTGCACTCCGCGAATCCCGCGAAAAGGGGCGGCACATCGAAGAGACGATCCTCCAGGCGCACGTGCTGCTCTCGGAGGCCCGGGAAGGCACGCAGAGCATCCACAGGCGGAACACGGACGCGCTCGTCCGGCAGCTCCACATCACGGTGAACGCGCTGAACTCGGACCTTTCCCTGGAGGGGTACCCTTCGCGGCTGGCGGAAGCCCTGAAGCCATGGTGCGGCGAGACCCGGCTGTTCCTCTTCAACGCCGACCTGGCGCCGACGTCCGGGCAGGATCTGTCCAAATGCGACTTCGCGGTCCGGTTGTCCCTGCGCGACGGGCTGGCGGCATTCCTTCCGCCGACAGAAGGCCCGCTTCCGCCCTGGAGCGGAAACGGCGAGATCTGGATCGGGCTGCCCGTGGAGCACGCCGGACACAACTTCGGCGTTCTTCTCTTCCACGAGTGGTTCCACAGCGAATCGTTCATCGAACATCTGCGGCTCGTGGTCTCCAGCTTCGTGTACGGCCTCTGGCGATGCGAAGTCGACAGGCTGCACATGGAGGAGCTGCATGCGTTGTCCGTCCGGGATTCCCTCACGGGACTCTACAACCGGCGCGGCCTGGTGGAAATCGGGGAACGCATGGTGGCCAGGGCGACGCGCGAAGGCCGGTGCATCGGGGTGCTGATGGCGGACCTCGACGGACTCAAGGCGATCAACGATGCGTTCGGCCATGGCGAGGGCGATCGCGCGATCATCGCGCTGGCGGAGGCCCTCCGGGATTCCCTGAGGGCTTCGGACAGGGTGGCGCGGTTGGGCGGCGACGAGTTCGTCGCCTTGTTCCCACTCGGCGAGTGGCAGCCTGCGACCAAATTGCCCGAACGCATCCGGAAGGCGCTGGAACGGCGCAATCGCGAACTCTCTCGCCCTTGGTCGGTGTGCGCCAGCCTGGGAATCCGCGTGTGGGATCCCTCGGACGGCCGCATACTGCCGGCTGTCCTTTCGGAAGCGGACGTGGATCTCTACCAGGACAAGAAGCGAAGGCGGCATTCCCTGGATTCCTTCGAGCGTCCCCTGTAGCCACGGCTCCCTGCCATGGATCCGGGAGCGTGCGACCTGGCCGGATCTCCCGACTCGGGAAATCCCCGGCACCGGACAGGGCGAAGGTCCGGTCGAATCTCGGAAAATCCCCTTTCAGGAACCGGCCACGACGACTCGCAGGACGGAACGACCCCATTGCGCGAAATAGATTCCGCACCGGATCCCGTCCAGGCGCATCTCCACGCGTCCCGCAGCGGGATCGGCTTCGCGGAGGAGACGCCCGCGGGCATCCCTCAGCCGGAGATTTCCCGAGCCTCCCACACCTACGATCCGATCGCCGGACTGCCACAGCGATGCCCTGGCGACGGAAGGGAGGACGCTGGAATTCGAGCCTCCGAAGTAGAACACCACGGTGCTGCGCGGTCCCACGGTGACCGGAGCGGAAAGCGTCCTGCCGCTGACAAGATCCGTCCCACCCGTGAACCCCTGCGGCAGGGTCATGGTGTAGGAAGCGTTGTTCGTGGTGTTCATCCCGATCACGTAGTCCCCGAAGACCGCTCCGTAGTAGGACGCGATGCGGCGGTTCTGGTCGGGCAAGGTCCCGTCGGCCAGGAGAGGGATGTCCAGCGTGTCCCCACCGAATGCCAGACAGGGACGATCCGGGGGCACCCCGGCGGTCACACCCTGCACCAGAGTGTCGCGGACGACGAATTTCCCGCTCTTGGTGTACCGGACGTCGTCCTCCCGGAACTCCACGATCCTCTGGTTGGCGGGACTCACCACGTGGGCCCGGGCGAGCCGGTTGATCTCGTAGGCGCGCCGGTAGAGCGCGATGAAGAACCGTTCGTCTCCACGTTTCACGGCCAGAATGCCATTCTCTTCGTCGGCAACGGCGTAGTCGGGCTGCCCCGGGGTGGTGGGATTGGTCGCGGAACCGCTCCATTTCGAAAGGCTGTCCAGCGCATCCGGCAGGCGGAGGGACTTGGATTCCTGGATGAATCCCCAGTTGGACTCGATCATGGCGGAAAGCTGACCGTCCGAACGCATCTGCTCCACGTACCCGACGATCTTCGGGTCCTTCGTGTCCGCGGCCACCCAGGGATTGCCGTAGATCACCGTGCCGGGGATGTACTCGTTGCGCCAGCAGATCACCCCTTCGGCAAGGATCGCCCGGTAGCCTGATGGATCCACCGACGGATACCGGAAATAGGCCATAATGTGCTCG
Source organism: uncultured Fibrobacteria bacterium (assembly GCA_964469025.1). Taxonomy (GTDB): domain Bacteria; phylum Fibrobacterota; class Fibrobacteria; order UBA5070; family UBA5070; genus UBA5070. The sequence continues at coordinate 362 of CAYXXL010000303.1, read as the reverse complement.
AGGTCGCGGGCACGTCCCAAGATGGCCGTGTCCTTGGATCCATTGATGCGCCATATGTCCAGGATCTTGGGTCCCAGATTGCCGTAGCAATCCTGGGAGACCCATCCGGGCTCGTGGGAGGTGCCCTTGGCGGTCATCATCGTGTAACCCCGGCCCAACCAGTAGTCGTATCCGCCACGCGGAAGATCGTTCCCGCGCCATTCGGAAACGCCGAGCCCTTCGTGGAGATAGATGATGGCGCTGTCTTCCGGGAACGCCAAGGCGGAATCCAGGTCGCGACGACCCAGGTTCGCGCAATAGATCGACATCTCGGCTTCCAGCACCTGGTGGGTGATGCTCCTCTTGCTGAATCGACCATACTC
>CAYXXL010000302.1:0-4147 GCA_964469025.1 uncultured Fibrobacteria bacterium | reverse complement strand
CGGGTGTTCCAGGCCATCATGCCGCTGCGCGGCAAGATCCTCAACGTGCAGCGCGTGCGCATCGATCGCGCCTTGGGCTCGGAGGCCATCCAGACCATCGCCCAGGCGATCGGCTCCGGCGTGGGCGAGCTGTTCAACCTGGAGAAGGTCCGCTACCACAAGATCATCCTGATGACCGATGCGGATGTGGACGGTTCCCACATCCAGACCCTGCTCCTCACCTTCTTCTACCGCTTCATGCCGGAGCTGATCCGGGCCGGGTACCTGTACATCGCGCAGCCGCCGCTCTACAAGGTGAAGTGGGGCAAGCACGAGAAGTACGCCTACGAGGAAAACGAGCTGGAGATCATCCTGGCCGAAGCCGGCGACCGCAAGGGCGTCTACATCCAGCGCTACAAGGGCCTGGGCGAGATGAACCCCGAGCAGTTGGCCACCACCACCATGATGCCGGCCCACCGCACGCTGCGGCAGGTGAACTTCGTGGACGCCATGGCCGCCGACGAGATGTTCGAGATCCTGATGGGCGAGGAGGTGGAGCCCCGCCGCAAGTTCATCGAGGACAACGCCCACCTCGTGGGAACCCTCGACATCTGATCTCCCTTCGGCCAGCCCACCGGGTTCGGCCCGGATGACGAATTCCGGCACGAGTTGCCCCTGTCTGTCCGGCTTGGAACTCGCCGACTGCTGCGGTCCGTTCGAAGGCGTTCCGCATCCTGCGGGACAGGTCCCGGTGGAGATCGCCCACGCCTCCTTGCGGTCCCTCCTGCTCCTGGCCCTGCGCGAAGGACGGACGATGCAGGAGATGTGGTTCGCCTTCCTCGACGAGCAACCGGACCGGTTCCGGGAGTCCATGGAGGCGGCGACCGACCGACAGATCCTGGCCGACCACTTCCTCTGGGACTGGTTCCACATGTATTCGGAATCGCGTCCCCTGTGCCGAGCCGCCCGGGCGTTGGAATCCACGGACCTCCGTGGAGGGAGCAAGCTGGACGAATGGGCCCTTGCTTCCTGGGAGCCCTGGGAGGTCGTTTCCGGATCCGAAGACACCTGGACCTTGCACCGGATCGGAGCGGATCGGAGGATCGCCGTCCACAGGAGTTTCGCCCACCACAGGTTCCAGGCCGGGGATGCGATCCTGTCCCGGGTTCTCACCCATCTGGGGCACCGCTTCCTGGGGCTCTCGGTCTCGGTCTTCCCCGGGGCCAAAGGACGTCGCGAGCTCCAGATCGGGTACGATCGCGTACTCCACGAATTCGGACTCGCCACGCAAGTGCACCTGCGCCCGGACATCCACAACGAGGCGTGGCTCCCGCTGCACGACCGCCTTTTCGCCTTGGCGCTGCGGCTGAAGACTGCGGTCCCCTCGCCGGACGTGCGTGCCACCGCGATCCTGGACATCCCCCGACCGGAACTGGGCGGCTCCACGCCGCGCCAATGCTCCCAGCACGAATTCGGGCGCCACAAGCTGCGTCAGTGGCTGCACGGTCTTGCCGAGCCGGAACGGCGGATGGTGGAACGACTGCTGGAGTAGAGGAACGAAGGCCCCGGAGAGGGCTTCCCTCCGAGGCCTTCAAAACCAGGGTTGCCGCGGCGCCCACCGCAATCGACACACCGTTGCTCCCTTCCGGGCCTGGCGGGGTTCAGCCGCGCGATGCCGCGCGGGCCCTGGCATCATGGTCGCGGCTTGCGCCGCGACAAACGGAAGGGGAGATCCGGCAAAGTCCGGATTTCCGCAAAACTCAGATCCTCAAGGTAGCCCCTCGGCAGGTTCGGGACAAGGGTCGGGCCCCTTGTCCCCTGCACGCTACGGCGCGATGGCCGGATCGGATCGTGAAGTCATCTCGTCGTGATCAGGGAATCCACGGCGGGATCGACTTCGATGGTGATGTCCTTGTACTCGTCCTCGAGGCCGGCATTGTGCGATTGGAGCCCGAATGAAGAGGGGTTGTACGTTTTCACCGACGGATCGCTGAAGGTGAGGATCTTCGTCGCCTTGGTCCCGGGGGGCTGGGCCACCGCTGCCGATGCCGTTCCCGCCCTCGTGTTCACCAACACCTCGCACTGGGTCCAATTGGCCCTGTTGATGGACGGACTGTTGAACGTCGTTATCCAACCGTCCCCCGAGGCGGTCTTTCCAGGCCTGTAGTCCCAGTGGTGGCTGCTCGGCAATCCCAACTGGTAGCCGGCCAGGGCGTCGGCCTTGTTGTTCTGACCGAAGATCAGCACGCAGGAATAGTGATCGGCGCCCGTGAAGATGTGCCGCACCGAATAGATCACCCTGTAGTGGAGGTACATGGCCGTGGTGTAGAGAACGCCTCTTCCAGCCCCCGAGAGCTGGATGGCCTGGTCGACGGTGTTCACCTTGAAGTCGGCCGGTGGTGCCGCTGTCCAATCCGCGAGCGTCTTTCCATCGAACAAGCTGATTGCACCCGTCGAGGCGTTCGCGGAGAGGCCTACGGCCAGGGGAGCCTGGGTGCCCGCGGCAACCACCACCGTGGCGCTGGCGTAGCCCGTCTTCGAGAACACCACGCTGTGGGATTTGCTCGTCGCCAGGGCCCGGCCAAGCGCCACCAACCCGGAGGAAGACGGATTCTGCGACAGCTGGGCACGCGATCCCGAGTGGAAGAACTTCAACACCTCGAACCGATTTCCCGCCTTCAAGGTGGCGATCAGGAGTCCCGAGGGCAATCCCTGGAGCGAAACGCCGGTGCTGGTCGAATTCTGCTCCGAAGTGTACTGGCCCACCACCTGGCCGCGGACATCCTGCACCCGGATGGAAACGCTTCCCGAAAATCCCGACCAACTGATGGAGGCATCGTTCGCGTTCCATCGCGCCAGCGGCGAGCCCTGGGACGATTCAGGGGAAATGGCGGTTGTGAGCGGAAGCAGCAGACGGAAGAATCCGGTGGCATCCGTCGTGGTCGCGACCCCTTCGGAAGTCACGCTCACCTGGCCGAGCGGCGCCTTCGAGGCAGCGTCCGAAACGATCCCGGTGATGCTGTCCACGGTTGCCGCCCCGGCGGGAGCCGAACAGAAAATGCCGACCAGGGCGGCTCCAAGCGAGTAGGATGTTTTCATCATGGCAGGTTTCCTCGGGTGGGTGGAAAGATCTCCGCAGATTGCTTGTGATACTCGCTCGCGCCCTCAGCCTCCCAGGCAAACCGCTCAAGCTTCCACGCTGCCTCGGACTTCGCGCAAACGGAACTGCACTACCATTTTCCTTCCGAACATATGGCTGCTCCAGAGTCCAAAGAGACCGATTGCGATCATTACCGTTGAATAGTTTCTACACCCCGCGGGGGATCGAACGGGCTCTTTCCGGGGAGTGACCGGCGAGAACCAGCTTCGGGCTAGTCGGCGAAGTACCAGCATCCCTTTGCCTTGGCCACCTGGGATGCCTCCCCGAAAAACGAGAAAGGCCGGAATCCAATATTCAATTGGGTTTCCCGGCCTTCGTCGGATCTTCTCGGATCTGGTCTCAACGGAGAGGGAGGGATTCGAACCCCCGGTAGGTTGCCCTACAATGGATTTCGAGTCCACCGCGATCGACCACTCTGCCACCTCTCCAATGGAGCGGGAAAGATAGCCACGGGCCCGAGGCCGACACAAGGGCGGCGCCCGTGGAACGGCCGACAGGCGAGGGCATCGAAGTGACAACATCTTCAAATGGACTCCATTGTCCGATATTGCCACAGTCCACCGCATCCTTTCCATCGAAAAGACCTCCGATCCTCCCTTGGCACGGAACTGGTTATGTTCCGTTTGGAAAAGGGTTTCCACTCGGCATCGCCCCTTCTGCAAAGGCACCGCTCCATGAACCACTCGCGCCTGATCCTCCTTTTTTTGGCCTTGGCCACAGCCGCCCAAGCCCTCACGGTGGCGGCGGCCGCCGATCTCCAATACGCGCTGGACCAAATCGTGACCGCGTACGGGAAAATCCACCCGAACGACGCGATCTCCGTCGTTTACGGGTCCTCGGGAAAGCTCGACGCGCAGATCCGCCAAGGCGCTCCCTACGACCTGTTCTTCTCCGCGGACATCGCCTTCCCCCAGGGCTTGGCCAAGGACGGTTTGGCCGGGTCCACGGTGGAACCCTACGCCGTGGGACGCCTGGTGATCTGGAGCTCCGAGCGGGACGTGTCGCGCT
>CAYXXL010000301.1:3788-4152 GCA_964469025.1 uncultured Fibrobacteria bacterium | reverse complement strand
TGCACAGCAGCCGCGAGAGCTTGGCCCGGACTTCCGCTTTCGCCAATTGCGCGCGTGCCTCGTCGGGGGTGACCTTTCCGTCCGGGGGATTCGATGTGTCCAGGATATCGATCACCGGCTGGGCGTTGCACCGACTGTCCTGATCCGTCGAGTCGTCCACCGCCCTCCAGCCCATCCAAGGCGGGAGGTCGCCATCGCTGAACTTCTGGATCGATGGCGTCGCTGGCACCCCGGGAAGGGGCCCGGCTTTGGACGCGTTCAGATCCACCCAGACCTGCTGCACTTGGGGCGGGGCGCCCGGTGGGGTCGTCGGTGCGATCTCGAGGTTGGCGAGGCGCCAATGCGGCGTGTCCGGGGGATTCAG
>CAYXXL010000301.1:0-3778 GCA_964469025.1 uncultured Fibrobacteria bacterium | reverse complement strand
CAGGCCTATATTGCGCCCGGTTATTGGAACGCGGTGTCCGGGGGATTCAGCGGGTCCGGACCCAGGGTCCTGCCGAATCGCAACAGCTCGTAAACGGCACTCTGCGAAGGCAGAGGTGGCGGGGTGGTCCCAGGCGGGGAAGGCGCCAACTGGCTGTTCTGGAAATTCAGGAAGTCGATGACCTTCTTCGCTTCCTGCATCAGGTCATATTCCGCGTCCTCGTCCACCACGGGCGATGCTCCCACTGGAGTGCCATCGGCGAGCCGGGTGGTCGTGATGCGGAACCCGCGAATGGTGGCCGCGGCAGATCCGCCCGCCGCCGGTTTCAACGTGCAGTCTCCGCCGGAGTACTTCATGCCCACGAACTGTTCCTTGGAGGTGGCCCCAAGCACCGCCGACTGCTGGCCTGCCTGCGCCACCGCAGCGGCCAGGTCCGTGTTCGCGGAGGCCAGATCGGTTTGGGCCATTTGGAGGTTGCTCTGGGCTTTGGCCACCGCCTTGGGCGACGGAGGGGTCTTGGCGTTGGCCGCGGCGAGTGCAGCCTGGGAATCGGCCACCTTCTTCTGCGCCTGCACCACGTTCTTCCTCGCCGCGATTTCGGCGGCCGCGACCTCCACCGGCGATCCCATGCGGACCGGTTGCCCCGCGGGAATCCGGAAGAACATCTCCCCGAAGACGGAATCCGTCCTTCCGTCGGAAGTGGTGGCAAGGGCTGTCGCGGGAGGCCTTCCCAAGATCGCCTGCATGCCGGTGTCGTCGCACACGATCTCGAAATGGATCCGATTGGCTTTCCCGTAGACCATCCCCGCCTTGCCGACCAGTTCCTTGCGCGAGATCGGAAAGGGTGTCGGCACCTGCACCAGTTTCTTCGTGGGCTTCGCGCCTTTCTTGGAACCGGGCGGCGGAGGCACCGTCTGCATCTTCTTGTCGCAATCCACTTCGCCCAGATGCATGTGGATCGAGTAGAACGAGACTCCCGTCCCCTTCGATCCGACGGCGCCGATTTCCGTCTGGTGCCGGACCACCACGCAGCCGTCGTCGGTCCAGGATGGTCCAAGCCCCGCCCGATTGTAGTTCAGCGGATCCTTGGGGTCCGTGTTCGAAGGCTTGGGGTTGCGCACGAAGACCACCGTTCCGTCGGCGATGGCGCGGACGGACGGATCGGACGGGGCCTGAAGGTGCATTCCGCCGTGCCAATCGAGGTGGAACCCGACGGGAAACGTCCCCGGAAGTTCCGGATCCTGCGGAGCCTCCTTCATCGCCGAATCGATCCAATCGTCCTCGCTCTGGTCGGTTGCGTGGTCGGTCAGGAATGGAGGGCTGACGATCATCTGTTCCTCATATGCTGAAGAACCGGATGTCGCGCGGACCCAGGTCGGGGGCCGGGAGGCGCACGGTCTTGTCGGGATCGTAGATGGGACACTCCGCTGCGCGCAGGTTCCTGGAGGTGGCGGTGGGCGTGGCGAGGTCCAGAACGCCGGGATGCCCGAAGATCAGCTCCACGCGGCGATTGACCTGGCTGCGGAAATTGTCGCGCTCGGGATCCTGGATGGGGAAGCTCTCGCCGCAAGGGAAGACTCCGTCCCCTTCCGGGTACCCGAACTCCGGCACTTCCCACACGGGCGGATCCGGTGTCGAGGGATCCTGGAGGTTCAGGCGTTGGGCGATTGCTCCGCAGATGGCCCGGTGGATGGCCCGCCAGGTGGCGGGTCCGCAATCGCCGTCTTCGGCGAGTCCCAGCGCATAGCGCCGATTGGCCTCCTGCTGGAAGGATTGGACGGCGCTTTTGGTGGCGTCGCCCAGGATCCCGTCCACCGACCCGGGATCGCACGGCCAGCCCTCTCCAGTGGCCAACCCTTGGAGGATGGACTGGACCTCCTCCGTCTTGGCCGTGCTGGACAGGTCCACCCAGGTGTCGGGGTCGGGATCCAACAGGGATTGGACGGCGTTGGCCCGGCGCAGCGAGAGGGGGGTGTTCGTGGACGGTGCTCCCGAGGTGTCCGCATGCCCGAAGACCACGAGATTCCATTCCGGGTGCACGGATCCGAACCAGAGTGCGGTCGCGATTCCATCGACCAGTTGCCCGTCACCATCGATACAGGCCATGTGGCCACCCAGCAGGAAATGGATGTCGGCGACCTCCACCATGCGCACCACCACCAGCCCCGCCTCGTTCAGGAGCACCGAACGTGGATCGTGGAATCCGGCTCCATCCGCGAGGTGGTCTCCGGAGAATCCCTGGATCCAGTTCTCGAAGTCGGAGACAGCGTCATCCTGCCATTGTGGAAGATCGAGGGTGGTACCCTCCGCGAGTTCGGCCGCAGGATCCGAGATCGAGGACTTGTTCGCTTCCCAGACCAAGGTCCACGACCGGATGGAGTAATTCTCCGCAATGCTGAAAAACGTATCGCCCTTGACCACCACGTGCTGGGCCGGAACCCCGGCCTGGGGTTGGAGCGGGTCGGCGTCGGAGATCTGGGCGTTCGCCGCATCCACGAGCTCCGCGTCCCAATCCGCGAAGGTTCGACCACCTTTCGGTCCCGTCCACCACTCTGGCCGCGACTGGTCCAATTCGCCCAGCAGCGCCAGAAATCCCGCCCGCGTGGCCACCTCGCACCCGTTGGGCAAACCCGAGGCCACCGGGTAAGGGTAGGTGTCCAGATTCCCCTTGTTCTTCAGGTCGGCGTCCACGGCCCCCGCCAGGACCAGGAACCGTCCTGGCATCCGCGCCGGTTCGTCCACCTTTTTTCCGGATTCCGTCAGAGCGCACACCGACCCGTAGTCCAGCCGGTCCACGCAGCGCAGGGCGGTTCCCAACCCGTGGTCGGATTCGATCTCCTTCAGCTTGGCGCCGAGCTTGGCCACGGTCAACGGCTACAGTACCGTCACCTGCGCGACACCCGTGGCCAAGACGGGGCAGGGTCGCCCCGCCTCCACCTCCTGCACCACCAGGGTGAGGTCCTCCGTCATGCCCCGACGTCTTCCGGCACGTTCAGTCGATATCGGCCCACCTTGGAGCTCCCGAACACGATCTTTCCGCTGGAATCCGTCTTCTTCTTCTCGATCTTGCCGGGCCGGGTCTCCACCTCCACCTGGGTGTCGGCGAGGGCGTTTCCCTCGCCGTCCACCAGATCCCATTCGAGGTTCGCCACGATCTCCAGCGCTCCGGAAGCCGTAGCCGCATGGGCGCATTCCGCCAGGAAGGCGACCCCGGTCAGTTCGCCCAGATGACCCTCCATCAGCGTCTCCAATTGGTCGGGGTCCATGGACCATGTCCCCTTGGCCTTGTTGCCCTGGACAACCGCCTGGAAACTGCGGAACCAGACCTTCTGCTGCCCGTTGATCTCCGCGGTGAGATGGAAGAGGATCCCCGTTCCGTCCTCGATCCCGTCGCAGTCCACGGAAAGGTCCACCGGCTTCCCGAAATCCACCTTGGAAGCCGACCACTTGGCGTTGGCCAGGGACAGAATCTGCACCTCGTAGCTTCCGGCGGCCGCATACCCCTCGTGTCGGATCTTGCCCCGCGGGGTGGTCGCCCCGGGGAGCATCGCTCCCAGGGGATCCTTGAGCTTGTACACCAGGCCCGGGAGGGGTTTCTTCTTCTTGTCCTGCACCAATACGTCCACGAAGTGGTTCTGCGTCTGGGTGGTCTGGTACGGTGGCGGTGCCATGGCCGCGATGGACCTGGGTCCCGTCATGTTCGCCGACTTCGCCGCGGAGGCAGACGCCGAACAGATCGGAAGAGCGTCGTGTAGGGAAAGAGTGTCGCTTAACGTGT
>CAYXXL010000300.1:0-4164 GCA_964469025.1 uncultured Fibrobacteria bacterium | reverse complement strand
TCGCTGTCCAAATCGCGATGACGGATCTGGAGAATCAAGTTCCGCAACGCCGTTACGACACGACCATCCTCAAACAATTCATCGACGTGGTCCGCAATGCCGGTGGCAGGGTTTGCCTGTTCAGGACCCCCCTTTCCTCCATGCAAGCCGCTCCGCTTGAAACGCAGATCCGTCGAAAGGACAAGGAGTCGTTTCTCGTCGAATTGGCCCAATGGAACATTCCATTGCTGGATTCGACGATCGCCACGACGGATTCCGACTTTCCCGATTGCTGGCATCTCAGGCGAAGCCGCGCCCCGGAGTTTTCAAGGCACCTCGCGTCCATGCTCCTGCGCTCCGGCATGTTCTGATTCCACGGACGCCGCGGGAGTCCTTTCCCCTGGTGGCGGGATGCCGCCGCGGCATGCAGGCGGGCGCGCAGATCTTGACGGAACGCAAATCCCGCCACGTCCGCCGTTCCATCTTGTTGGGGCGTGGAGGGCGGTAGCCCTCCACGAAGGCGCGGGGTCCAGGGGAGAAGGCCTGGGTTCTCCCCTGGCCGGGGACTGGGGCCGGGGAGGTCCCAGAGAAGGCCCGCGCCTGCCAAGGCGCAATAAACCGGGGTCCGGGCACAGCCCGGAGAGAGGGGTGGCCAAGCCATTCCGCGTAGCGGAAGGCGGAGGCCCGGGGGGAGCCCTCCACCCGATTGGTACCTTGCTCCCCCATGTCCGATTTTCCGATCGTCCACCTGCTCACCCACATGAGCTCCGAGGGCTACGGGATCCTCGCCCTGCTCGCGGTCCTGTCCGTCCTGTCCCTGGCCGTCATCCTCCAGAAATGGACCGAGCTCTCCCGAAGGGATGCATCCGACGCCAAGTTCGAGGACCTGTTCGGGAAGGTGAAGGGCTTCGGGGACCTGCCCGTGGCCGTCTCCCGCTCCAGGGGCGCGGGGCTTCGGTCCATCGCCGAGGCTGCCCTTTCCGAGGAGGAGACCTTTCCTACGGAAGATCCCGCCGGGCGCTCGGAGTCCACGCGCGTTTCGCTGGTCCGCGAGACCTGCGAACGGGAGGCGGAGTTGCAATCCTCCGTTTTGGAGAAACGGCTGTCCTGGCTGGTGGTGGCGGCGGGGTCGGGGCCGTTCCTGGGGCTGTTGGGAACGGTCCTGGGCATCATGGACGCCTTCTTCCGAATCGGCAACCAGGCTTCCGCCGGACTCAACGTGGTGGCCCCGGGCATCGCCGAAGCCCTGATGACCACCGCCGTCGGACTGCTGGTGGCACTTCCCGCCGCTGCCGCCCACCAGCTATTGGCCGCACGCCTTCGCGGGGTGGAGACCCGCGACGCCGCATTCGCCTCCCGGGTCGTCAACCTCTATCGCCGCGAGTTCCTCTCCGGGTCCCGCTGATGCGCCGCCGCAAAGCTCCGCTCCCCCAGCCGGACCTGAACCTCACCAACCTGATGGACATCGTCCTTTGCATCCTGGTGGTGTTCATGATCACGGCCCCGCTGATGACCCAGGGGGTGAAGGTCGAGCTGCCGAAATCCGATTCCCCTCCGGTCGACGAGAAGAATTCCGTCACCGTCTCCTTCGATGCGCACCAACGGGTGTACGTGGACGGGGAGGAGACCTCCCTGGACGATTTTCCCGACGACTTTTCCCGTGCCTGGGGCGGGGATGTCGGGAAAGCGGTGCTGATCCAGGGGGATCGCTCGGTGCCCTACGGACTGGTGCTGGAGACCGTGGGGGAGATCCGCAAGGCGGGGGCGACCAAGATCGGATTCCTCACCGACCCGCCCGCCCGCAAATGCGGATTTCGCGCCTCCGCATGGGGATCGGCGGATGACGCGTTCCGGCAGATTCGACGCCTTCGTCTGGATCTCGACCGGCCTGCACGTGCTGGTGATCGCCGCGCTCCTCGCCTTGGCCCTGGCCATGCCGCACCCGAAGCCCCCCGAGGCCGTTTTCGAGTTGGTGGGAATTCCCCCGAAGGGGAACGGCGGCGGGGAACAGGTGCATCCGACCCCGCCCTCACCCGCTCCCCCTGCGCAACCGCAGTCCTCGCCGACGCCCGCTCCCGAAACGCCCAAGCCGATCCCGCCCTCGCCGTCGAAACCGATCCCGGCCCCGCCCCGGAAACAAGAACCATCCGATTTCACCACCAAGCCGACTCCGCTTCCGACCTCCAAAATTTCCTCCAAGCCGTCGTCCAAGGCCTCTCCGTCCAAAGCCGCGTCGGAATCCGGCAAACCATCCTCCACCACCGCCCCCACCTCCGGACCCCATACCGGCACGCCGGGAAAAGCCGACGGAGACACTTTGTCCGCCAATTCCGGACAGGGTTTGCCCGGTCCCATGGCCCTTTGGCTCTCGCGGGTGAAGTACCTCGTGGAACGGAACTGGCGCGCGCCCGACGGGCTTTCAGGCGTCTCGGCCATGCCGGAAGTCGTCTTCCAGGTGGAGAGGGACGGGCTTCCCTCCATGGTCAAGTTGAAGACGAAATCGGGCAATCGAACCCTGGACCTGCTGGCCTTGCGGGCCGTGCAATCGGTGGAATCCTTCCCTCCCGTGCCGGATGTCTGGCCGGAGGATCGCGTGGTGGTTCGCTATGTTCTCCTCTATGCGTCTCCCTAGTCCATCGTTCGAGTCGATCCTGCCGGTCATCCTGTTGCTGGGCGCCGCCGCGGGCGTTCGTGCCCAGGAGGACTTCGTCCTCCGGTCGGATGCCGTCCAGACCTCCGTTTCCGTGGCGGTGCTGCCCTTCTCGGGCGTGGACACGGTCCCGGAATACAAGGACCAGGCACGGCCCGAGGCCGTGATCCGATCCGACCTGGTCTTTTCCGGTCGGTTCAAGGTCTTCCAGTCTCCAAGCGGCACATGGGATTCGGCCTACTTCGCGAAATCCGGGATCGCGGCCGTGGTGACAGGAACCGTCGGGAAGGGGACGTCGCCCGGTGAGGTCGAAATCCATTTCCAGCTCCTGGACGCCCAGAGCCGCGACAAGATGAGCGAACAGACCTACACCGGTCTCAAACCCGAACTCCGCCGGTTGGCCCACCACTTTTCCGACGACGCGGTGTTCCAGATCTTCGGGGAGCGGGGGATCGCCACCACGAGGATCGCCTTCGTCCTGGGCAAGAATGGACACAAGGAAATCTGGACCATGGACTACGACGGGTTCGACGCCGCCCCCTGGACCCGCAACGGAAGCATCAATCTGAGTCCCGTGTGGGACCGCGACGGGGGTCTGGTCTGGTCTTCCTACCTGGGGGGAGGGGGAGCCCATCTGTGGCGACAGGTTCCGGGGAAGAAACCCGCCCGATTCCTTCCCTCGGTTCCGGGGATGCAGATCTCGGCATCGCCCAGCCCCATCGACGGGGAAATCGCTTTGGCCGTCGCCCTTGGAGGGCAAACCGAGATCTTCCGCGCCTACCCGGACGGCAAACCGGTGCGCCTCACCTACAACCCCGCGATCGACGTGAGTCCTTCGTGGTCGCCCAACGGCTGGGAGATCGCCTTCACCTCCGACCGAAGCGGTTTCCCGCAGGTCTACGTGATGGACAAGGACGGTTCCGATCTGCGTCGGGTCACGTGGGTGGGCGGATACAACGACCAAGCCGCCTGGTGCCCCACCGGCAACCTCATCGCCTTCGCCCGAATGGCCGGAGAATTCCAGCTCCTGACCATTTCCCCCGAAGGGACCGACGAAAAATGGCTTGGCCAAGGCGAACAGCCCAAATGGTCCCCCGACGGAAGACATCTCGTCTACATCCGGCGAAACGACGGCCGTTCGGACCTTTGGACCTGCGACGCCGACGGCACCAACGCCCACCAGATCACCTACTTCGGGGACGCCTCCGAGCCGGCTTGGTCGCGTTAGACGCCTTCCTCTGGCGGGGGAGGGGTGTCCAATTTCCACCGGAGCTTGTATTCTTCCATCCAAAGAATGGGTCGTATCGTCTTTCACCTGATGGCGAACGACCGTTCCAGAAGGAGAGAATCCATGAACCGCAGATACGCTCTTGCCTTGACTTCGCTCAGTGCCGCGCTGCTGTTGAATGCATGCGCCAAGAAGGAGGTCGTCGCACCCCCGCCGCCGCCGCCCCCGCCCCCGCCCCCGGCCGTCGCGCCGCCGCCCCCGCCGCCGCCGCCCCCGCCGCCGCCCGTGGCCACGGCCGCCGAGCGCC
>CAYXXL010000299.1:0-4196 GCA_964469025.1 uncultured Fibrobacteria bacterium | reverse complement strand
TCCCTTCCGAGAAGCGTTCGCTGCCCGGATCCATCCTGCTACGATTCCATCGCCACCAGCCACCAGATCGGGAACATCCTCTGGCCCGTCCTTTCGCGGGGTTCGGACTCCGCATGGCTGCTTTCCGCCGGGGTCTACGACGTCGCCAGCGACGAATGGACGGATTCCGTGCGCCTGCGCGACTCCGGTGCGGCCTCGGGGGCGTTTGCCCGCCTGGCCAGGAGCGTGTGGGATTCGCTGGTCCCCGCTGCCCGGCCTTGCGATTCCTGCGTTTCGCGGGACACTCTGGAGGCCGCGTTGGCCATCGCCGCCCCGGTCTGGAGCGGTGCCCGGGACAGCCTTGCGGCGGTGTTCCGGGACACCCTCGCTCGACTGCTCGCCCGAAACGGCGCCTACCAGATCCTGGGTCTCCGTCGGGTCGATTCCCTGGCCGGCGACATGGATTCCGCTTCCCTGGCTCGATTGCGGTGCCGGACGGGAGCGGCCTACCTCCTGCGCACCAGCGCCGCCCTGGAAAAGGACGGGTGGTTGGTGAAGGCGACCTTGACCGAGATCGCGACGGGCAGGACCGTGGCATCCGTGGAAACCCTGGACAAGACATCGTGGCCCTCGCGGCCCATCGAACTGTCTCCCTGGATCGCGCACCGGCTCCTGGGCACCGACTCCACCGCCGCCCCGCCACCCAGCCCGCATTCCTGGAGCGTGCCTTGGTTCAAGATCGTTTCCCTGGTCATCCCCCTGGTCCTGGCGGCGGCTTCCGTGGCTTCCTCCTGGTGATTTCGCGGGGAGCGATGGCGCTTTTGCGACGAGTCGCGTCCACTTTTGGATGTTGCCCTCTCGATTTCCACATCGAAACGAAAAGGGGGGGTGGAACATGGCGGACAATCCTTTGAAGATCCTGGGGACGCTGGGGCAGTCCATCTGGCTGGATTACATCCGGCGGGACCTGATGGAGAGCGGAGAGCTCAAGCGCATGATCGAGGAAGACGGCCTGCGGGGAATGACGTCCAACCCGGCCATCTTCGAGAAGGCCATCGCGGAGAGCGACGAGTACGACACCGAGATCCGGTCCATGGCGCTTCTGGGGAAGGACCCCGACGCCATCTACCAGGCCTTGAGCCTGGAGGACGTGCGGAGCGCCGCAGACGAATTCCGTCCGCTCTGGGACCGCACGGAAGGCGGCGACGGGTACGTGAGCCTGGAAGTGAGCCCGCATCTGGCGCACGATGCCGCGGGGACCGTCGAGGAGGGTCGGCGGCTGTGGGCCCAACTGGACCGCCCCAACGTCTTCATCAAGGTTCCGGCGACCTCGGAGGGGTTGGTGGCCATCCGGCAACTGATCGACGACGGGATCAGCGTCAACGTGACGTTGCTCTTCGGGATCCCGCGCTACGAACAGGTGGTGGAAGCCTACCTGTCGGGTCTGGAGTCGCGGGCGTCGCGCGGCGAACCGCTGAACCATGTCGCTTCAGTGGCCAGCTTCTTCGTGAGCCGCATCGACGCCCTGGTGGATCCGATGCTGGAAAAGATCGCGGCCCAGGGAGGCGAAAAGGCGGCTCTGGCCAAGGCGGCGCAGGGGCAGGTGGCCATCGCCAGCGCCAAGGCGGCCTACCAGATCCAGAAGAAGGTCTTCGGGAGCGAGCGGTTCGGGAAGCTCGCCGCGCGCGCGGCTCGGATCCAGCGGCTGCTGTGGGCCAGCACCAGCACGAAGAATCCCGCCTACAGCGACGTGAAGTACGTGGAAGCGCTGATCGGGCCGGATACGGTGGACACGGCTCCGCTGGAGACCATCGACGCGTATCGGGACCACGGAAACCCGAAGGCGCGCCTGGAGGAAGGACTCCAGGAGTCCCGGGCGGTCCTGGCTAGCCTTCCGGAACTCGGGATCCGGATCGACGATGTCACCATGCAGCTGGAGAACGAAGGCGTGGAGAAATTCAAGCAACCGTTCGACAAGTTGATGGCGACGTTGGCCAGGAGCGCTCCCAAGTACGCGTCCCACGCCTAGCGGGGGCCCTGCTTTTCCGCTCTCCGTGGATCAGCCCAATATGGACAGGTTCGCCATGCTCGCGACCAGCCGCTTGGTCTCCTTGCCGAACAGCACGTCCAACCGGGCCGCGTTCCCGGACCCGTGGATCTTGAGGATCTGCCCGGTTCCGAATTTCGGGTGCCGCACCCGCATGCCCGGCTTGTAGGATCCGCCCAGGCTCTGGTTCTCGGATTCGTAGTCGGGAAAGGCGACGGCCTCCGAAGGGGACGGATTCCGTCGAGGGGTTTCGGCCCACGGCCCCGATGCCGGACGCGCGAAGGTTCCCGGTCGTTCCTGGCTGCGCAGCGATCCGGGGGGGAAGGCGGGCTTGCGCGTCTGGTAGCGGATTCCGGAAGGTCCCAGCGCCCGCCTCGGGGAATCGTCGTTCTCCAGATCTCCGCCCGCGAACAGGCCGCCACGCGGCGAACCGAGTTCGAAGACCACCGCATCCAGGTCCATCTCGTCCAGGAACCTGCTGGGGATGCAGGCGTCGCGGATCCCGAAACGCGTACGCACCCTCGCGTTGAGGATGTGCAGCTTCTTGCGTGCCCGGGTCGTGCCCACGTAGAAGAGCCGCCTCTCCTCCTCCAGGGCTTCGGGCCCGCCGTCCTGCCGCAGCAGCGGAAACAGCCCCTCCTCGCATCCGGCCAGGCAGACGACGTCGAATTCCAGGCCCTTCGAGTTGTGCAGGGTCATGAGGACCGCGGCCTTGCCGCTGGAGTCCTTGGAGTCGGCGTCGGAAACCAGCGCGACCTCCTCCAGGAATCCCTTCAAGCCTCCGTCCGGATTCCGCTCGGCGTAGTCCGCGGCACCCGAGACGAGTTCCTGGAGGTTGGAGAGCCGCTCGTGCGATTCGTCTGTGCCTTCGGCCTCCAGGGCCCCCTCCAGTCCCGACTCCACCACGGCGCGCTCCACGATGTCGGAGAGGGCGACCTCCTCCTTGAGGGCCCACTGCCATTTGCGCAAAATCTGTCCCATCCCACCGGCCTTGTTCCCGCGCACCCCTTCCGGCGGCACGTCGCAGAGCGCCTCGACCAGGTCGCCTCCGTGCTTCCATTCCGCCGCGGACCGGTAGAGATCCAGCGTCTTCTCCCCGATGCCGCGGCGAGGCGCCTGGGAGGCGCGTTCCAGGGCGCGGAAATCCTTGGGGTTCACCAGCAGGCGCAGCCAACTGATGGCGTCCTTGACCTCGGCCCGGTCGTAGAACCGGGTGCCCCCGATCATGACGTAGGGCACGCCCTCGCGGCGCATCGCCTCTTCCAGCGATCGGGACTGGCTGTTGGTGCGGTAGAGCACCGCGATGGATTTTCCTTCCGCGAGCGTTCCCTTCGCCACCCCCGCGCAGCGGCGCGACTCCATGCCCTCGTCGTCCTCGTTCCACACGCTCACGGGTTCGCCGTCGGGCTCGGCCGTCCAGATCTCCTTCGCCTTGCGGCCCTTGTTGCGGCGGATGACGGATCCCGCCACCTTCAGGATGTTGGCGGTGGAGCGGTAGTTCTGCTCCAGCTTCACCACGTGCGCTCCGGGGTAGTCCTTCTCGAAGTCCAGGATGTTCTGGATGTCGGCGCCGCGCCAGGAGTAGATGGACTGGTCGTCGTCGCCCACCACCATGATGCGCCCATGTGTGGCCAGACGCCTGACGATCTGGTACTGCACCGAGTTGGTGTCCTGGTATTCGTCGATGAGCACGTATCCGAATCGCGTTCGCCAGGCCTCCTCGCGTTCGGGGAAGCGGCGGAACAGGTCCAGGACGTTGAGCAGGAGGTCGTCGAAGTCCATGGCGTCGGCGGCCTTCAACGCCTTCCGGTAGTGCTCGAACACCTTGGCGGCGTTCTTGGAGACCGGGTCGAAGGCCGCGGCGAGGTCTTCCGGACCCTGGTCCTTGTTCTTGCACGAGCTGATGATGCGGCGGAACACGTCCGGCGTGGGGGTCTTGATGGAGAGGTTCGCGCAGGCCTCGGCGATCACCTTGCGCTGGTCGTCGTCGTCGTAGATGGTGAAGGCGTCGCCGTAGCCCAGGTAGCCCGCGTCCGAGCGCAGGATCCGGGCGCAGATGCCGTGGAAGGTGCCCATCCAGTGGGGGGCCGACTGCCCCATCAGCTTCTCCGCGCGCTCGCGCATCTCGCGGGCGGCCTTGTTGGTGAAGGTCAGCGCCACGATCTCGCCG
>CAYXXL010000298.1:0-4222 GCA_964469025.1 uncultured Fibrobacteria bacterium | reverse complement strand
GAACTGGTGGCCACGGAGCTCGTGTTCCATGGTCGCAACCTCTGGAACCTTCCTCGGATTTCGGGGCACAACGTCAAGGGCGAAGGCAAGCTGAACGCCCTGGCCGAACGCGGCTACACCTTGCCGATGGCGGGCAGCTTCGCCTACAGCGACCACATCTCCGACGCTCCCCTGCTGGAAGCGGTGGAGTTCGCCTTCGCGGTGAGGCCCGACGAGGAGCTGGAGATCCTGGCTCGACAGAAAGGCTGGCCCATCCTCCGGCCGGTGGAACCGTGGGGCGAGGGCAAGACCCGCCTCGCGAAGCTGTTCTGGCTTGTCCTCGGCCCGCTGGGACCGCGTTGGCCGTTCCTGCAACTCCCCAAGGGGAAGGGGCGCCGACGCCTCTGGAGGCGTTGGGCCAAGGTCCTGGTCCAGGTTTGGAAGGAGGCCGCCAAGGAGAATCGCCAGGAGTTCGGCGAGCTCTGCCGCGAACTGGAGCGGATCTCCACCCGCCTCAAGGGTGCCGCTCCGCGCATGGCGCGGGCACTGGTGCAAAAGCCCCTGGTCCGTCTGGGGCATCCGTCCCAGCCCGGCCTGGACCGGGTCTGGGCCACCGGCCAGTCCCTGGGGCTCGCTCCCGAGGCCTTGGACGCTCTCCAACGCATGGTCTACCAGGCTCCCGGATGCGAGTCGGCGCGGCTGGTTCCCGCTTCCGTGTCCAGCGACGGGCTTTTCCAAACCTACCGGGTGCAACGGCTGTCTGGTAGCGACCGCATCCTCAAGCTCCTGCTCCCCGGAGCCGAGGCCGCCGCAAGCCTGGACATGGAGCCCGGTGTGGCGGACCCCATCGTGGTGCACGACCCCGTGCTTCGCCGCGCCTGGGAAGGATTGCTCTCCGAGCTGAGGCCCACCTTCCCGTTGGAGTGCGACCTCCCCCGGGAGCGTCGGATCGGCCAGGTGCTCGGGGACCTCTTCCGCGGTCGCTCGGAGGGAATCTGGATTCCCGGAGCCGACCTCGTCGCCGAAGACGGGTTCCAGGGCCTGGTGATGGAAGCCGCCGACGGCTTCACGTTCGCCTCCTACCTCGCGTATCTGCGGGAGACAAGGCGTTTGCGCGATCCCAAGGCGGAACCGACCCCGGACTACGTCGCCTTCGCCGCGTTGATCGCCAACTCTCCGCCGCTGCCCCAGGACCGGGAATTGACGCAGCGGCTGTGGACCCTCGTTTCCCGGTCGTGGTACGAGAAGGCGATCTGGATCGCCCTCTCCGGCGTCCAGGAGGTCCGCGTGGTGCCGCGCGAGGATGGCTGGCTTCTGTCCATGTCCGACTTCGCCGGCGCGTTGGAATTTCCGGACTGGTGCCCCCATGCGTTGCGGGAGTGGGACGTGGTTTGCCCGGAAGGATCGTCCGATTTGGCGGCCCTCTGCAAGGCCATGGGTTGGGGCGACCACCACCTCGAGGCATTCCACGGTCGCCACCGCGAATTGGTGGAGATGGTGTGGCACCCCATCCTGCGAGGATCCGACACCGTGGGGTTCGCCTTCGATGACTGGCGGCTGGACGATCGGCTGCAATCGCTGCTGGGGGTTGGGCACCAGCACGAAAACTGGCCCGTGCCGGACCCCTGTCGCAGCGTTTTCCGTTCCCTGCGCTGGCTGCGGCGTGGCTTGGCCTCCATCGGAGAGCCGGGTGCCGAAGGGTCCGGGGTGCGTTCGTCGGGCGTTGAATAGCTGTCAACGGAGTCCGCAGCATATCGCCGGTGCGGGATCCGGTCCCGAGCGTAAGATCTGACCATCGGGACATTCCGTTCCCGGGTTTGTCGGTGGGGGTGATCGATGCAAATTGGATTCGGTGCGAAGAGGACGGTGTTTTTGGGACTCGCGCTTATGCTGGGACTCTCTCGGGTGTCCCAGGCCCAGGCCGAGACGTTCAGCAACAGCCCGGTCCTGTCCAACTACCAGCTCAAGCAGAACTTCGCGAACCTGCGCTTTGGCATGTTCATCCATTTCAACCTGGGGACCTTCACCAACCAGGAATGGGCGCTCCCAAACCAGAATCCGAACAAGTTCAACCCCACCGGCGTCCACCCCACCCAGTGGGCGAACGCCGCGAAGTCCGCAGGCATGACCTTTGCGGTCCTTACCACCAAACACCATGACGGATTTGCGCTTTGGCCCACGAAGTACGGGAAAAAGAACAATTTTGGCACCTACCAGAACGTGATGTCCAGCCAGTACCCGCATGACATCGTGAAGATGTACGTGGACTCCTTCCGGGCCGTTGGCGTCACGCCCTGTCTGTACTTCTCCATCTGGGACCGGACGGAGGGGATCGTCGCCGGAGCGACCGATTCCGGAGCCATCACCCCTGCGCAGATGGCCACCATCACCGGGGAATTGACGGAACTGCTCACCAACTACGGCACCATCCCACTGATCATGTTCGACGGATGGACCTGGATGGCCGGTCGTCAGCAGGTGGCCTACCAGACGATCAGGGACACGGTGAAGGCGCTGCAGCCCAACATCCTCATTTGCGACCACAACGGCCTCACCCAGCCCTTCGAAGAGGATATCCTGAATTTCGAGCACTTCAACGTTCCGGCTTCGAACACCTTCGTGAGCACCCAGGGCAACAAGATCTACGGTTCGGGATGGTTCTGGCACACCGCGAGCTTCAACAACGGGGCCGGGAATGGAGGCGTGAAATCGGCCTCCTCCATCGGGGGCATGCTGAAGGGGACCACGGAGCCGGTGTGGTGCAACTACCTCCTGGACTGCCCTCCGGACACCAATGGCGTCATCGAGAGCGACATCACGAGCCAATTGAGCCAAGTGCCCAAGTACTGGACCCCCAACACCGGCAGGAAAGCTCTTCCGGATCCCGGTCCTGTGCTCGAGTATCCCGTCACACCGGTGGGCATCACCGCCTCCAGCATGGCCAGCACGGCGAACAAGCCCTACTGGGCGATCGATGGCCATAGCGACTGGGTCAGCGGCGCGGAAGTGGAAAAAGTGTGGAAATCGGCTGCCGTGCCCAGTGTCGCTTCGCCGCAGTGGCTGGACATGGACTTGGGCCAGGTCTACCCCAACATCTCCATGCTGGAGTACATGCCCGACCAGGCCCGGTCCACTGGCAACGACATCACCACCGTCACCAACAAGGCGAGCTTCGTCACCGGCTACAACATCTACGTCAGCACGGACAACAAGACTTTCACCAAGGTCGCGGCGGGCACTTTCCCGGCCACCGGCCTGATCCACCCCGTGACGTTTTCCCCGGTTCCCGCGCGGTATGTGAAATTCGAGATCACCGCGACGTCCGGCAATGTGGCGGCGGTCGTGGACGAGATCGATATCGGTCGGTCTTGCGCCGGGAAGTTCTGCACCACGGAGCTGGCCACGCCACGGAGCGCGCTACCGGCCTTCGCCACCTGCCGGAACCTTCCCACCGGCGGCATCGGGATCGAGGCCCAAGGGGCGTTCGGATACAGGGTCCTGAGCATCGCCGGCGGCGAGTTGGAGGACGGGACTGGTCAGGATCGGGCTGTCGCCGGTCGGGGATTGAGACCCGGCGTGTACCTGGTCCAGGTACACTCGGCCCTCCACGGCGACCAGACGGTGAAGATCCTCAGGAACTGAAGATTCCGCGGAGCGGGTTCCGCCCCGTCCGCGAGGTCGGTTTCGTACCTTCACGTCCGAAATGACCAAGAAAATCCTTCTGGCGGCTCCGCGCGGTTTCTGCGCCGGTGTCGACCGAGCCATAGAGATCGTGGAGCGGGCGTTGGCGAAGTTCGGCAGGCCCGTGTACGTGCGCCACGAAATCGTCCACAACCGACATGTCGTGCAGGAACTCCGCGACAAGGGGGCCGTGTTCGTGGAGGAGCTGGACGAGGTTCCCAGCGGGGCTCCGGTCATCTTCTCCGCGCACGGCGTGTCGGAGTCGGTGTTCCAGGACGCCATGGGACGGAATTTGACCATCATCGACGCCTCGTGCCCGCTGGTGAAGAAGGTGCACACCTCGGTGAAGCGGCATGCGGGAAGGGGAAACCGGGTCGTCCTGATCGGCCACCGCGGCCACCCCGAGGTGGTGGGCACCATGGGACAGCTCGCCGACGGCGAGGTGCTGCTCGTGGGCTCCATCGAGGATGTCGGGAAGCTCCAGGCGGGCGACGAGGAGATGCTCGCCTACACCGTGTCCGGCTGGCCGCTCAGCCGCGGAATTCGCGACCAGCGCCAAGTC
>CAYXXL010000297.1:0-4227 GCA_964469025.1 uncultured Fibrobacteria bacterium | reverse complement strand
TCCGTCGGCCAGTACCTGGACGTGGCCGAGGAGTATTTCCGGCGCCTGGAGTCCGAAGGCGGCGGCGAATGGGACCCCGGCGCCGTGCGGGAACTCAACGGAAAGACCGCCGAGGAGCCCGAGGCCGGAGCCGTCCACTGGGCCTGAACGGCCCGGAAGCTCACTTCACCTTGACTCCCACCTTGACCAGCTTGTTGTCCATCGCGGGGATGGACTTTCCCGGCACCTGCACGTAGCTGACGATGCGCCAGAGGTAGACCCCGGAGGCCACAAGGTGCCCGTCGCGGGTCCGGAAGTTCCATTCGAAATCCAAGGAGACCCGATCGAGCTGGTCGGGCTGCATGGAATCGAATTCCGCCTGCGTGATGGAGATTTCGGAGGATGTGACGTAGACCCCCATGAGGTCGTAGATGTACAGGATCAATCGAGCTGGCCGGTTGATGTACAGGGTGGGACCGTCGCAGAGGTCGTCCTGGGGACACGCTTGGCGGATCTGGGACATGTCCACTCCGTACCCGACCCCGGGAGCCCACCATTGGGCGGTCGCCGAAGTGCCGTTGCCCTTTCCCTTGGTGGCCTTCAGCAGGATCACCCCCGGGGTGCTCCGGTTCTGCTCGCTGGAAGGCAGGACGACCACGCCATTCGGAGGCGTCACCCGGACCAGTGGTGGACGCGGCATGCCGGTGACCGGCGTCGCCCAGATCAGGTGCGACGTGTTGATCCCGTTGCCCGCGGTATCGGACACGCCATTGTTGAACCGGACCTTGTAGTTGGGGTTGATGCTGCCGGAATCCCCCGGCTGGACAAGGAACCAGTAGGTGCCGTCGGGATTCTGGTGCACGGAATCCGCAGGTACGTTCACCCAGGCCATGTCGCTGGAATCGCAGGCGGTCAGCCCTCCGGTGCAGCGGAAGACCTGGAGCCAGTCCTTCCCGGAGGAGAGGTCGATCGGCTCGGAAGGCTTGATGAAGAGCGTGTCCGGGTCCGTGTAGTTCTCCACCCGGTGGATGACCGCCGAGAGGATAACGGGGGGAACCTGGTCTCCCACCTTGAATCCGGAAACGAACGTGTCGGTCACCACCTTCCCGATGGAATCCTTCGACATCGCCGTCTGGATCATGGTGGCCGCCTGCAGCGAATCGAAACCGGTCTGTCCGAAAGCGAAGGGGGGCACGATGGGCACCAGGAACCGCGTGCTGTCCACCTGCCCCGGTCCGGCCACCTTGTAGAGTACCCGCCCCAGGCTGTCGCGCAGGACGGATCCGTCCGCCCCGAACGCCGTGTCGCCCAGGATGTCGGTGAGGGGTTTGCCATCGGGCCCGACCAGGATGTTCCCGGACGAATCCCTGATGTAGTCGCCCGGGGAGACATAGAACGTGTCGCCCGAAACCACTTCCTTGGTCCCGCGGGAGGGTCCGGAGTAGAAGGGTTCGGTCGCGTTCGGCTTCTGTCCGGTCCGCGTCGAGTCGTTCAGCATGAAGTCGAAGGAGGGATAGGCGGAACTCGTCCACTTCGAATCCAGGGTGACGATGGCGGCGTCCACCATGCCGTCGCCGTTCAGGTCCACGTAAACCGAACTGATGACCTCGACGGGCTGGACATGGATGGTGTGGGTGTCGCAGCCGGTGTTGCCGACATCGTCCGTGTAGCATTCCGTCACCGCCAGGGATCCGGGCTGCGAGGCATTGACGGAGGCGTTGTCGGACCAGGTCTTCCCCGCGTCCGCGACCGTGTAGAGCACCGGCACGGTCCCCTGGACCACGTGCGCGCCGTTGGGAGGGGTCAGGATGTCCACCACCGGAATCGACTGCTTCAGGCTGATCCAGCCGGTGTCCTCGCCGCAGTTCCCCGCGGAATCGCAGGCCGAGACCGGCACGGCGAACAGGCTGTCCCCGTGGAAGTTCGTGGCCTTGGAAAGGGTATCCACCAGGACGCGCCAGGAACCGTCGGAGTTCTCGATGGAATCGCGCACCCAGTACCAGACGGTGTCGGTCCCGAAGCGCGTGCGCGCCTCCTTGCCCCACCAGGTGGTGTCGCGGGCGGGCGCGTGGGTGTCGGGGCCGGTGATCTTGAAGACCTGCACCGCGGGCGGAGTCAGGTCGGCCCAGACGTGGTGGGTGTCGCAGCCGGTGTTCCCCGCGGTGTCCGTGTAGCACTTGGTGATGGTGTTCCACCCGTTGCGCAGCGTGGTGTCCGACGGAGTCTTGGAGACCCCGTTCACGGTCCAGTCGACCACGGCGTTGGGATTGTTGGTCCGGCTCGAGTCCACCGGAATCTGGATCACCACCACCGGGAGCTTGTTCGTGTTGCGGATCAGGATGGTCAACACCGAATCCGGACCGATGCTCGCGCCCAGGGAATTGCGCAGGACCAGATGGACGAGGCGGTCGGGTCCCACCTTCCCGTCGTCGGCGAAGGGAACGTGGAAGACGACCTCCTGGAGTCCGGTGTCGACGGTCGCGACGTAGCCCGAGTCGGGTGTCAACCCGACGCCGGAGGCCGCCCCGCGCAAGGTGTCGAACACCACGGAGGCGATGGCGACGGAATCCGACTTGGCGTTCAGGAGCACGGCCACGTCCACCCCGCGGGCGACGTCCTGCACCGCCATGGAGTCGGTCTGGAACTGCAGGACCGGACGGGCATCCGACTCGCGGATCAGCACGTGTTCGTGGTTCATCACCGGGTCGAACCGCGACGACGAACTGTCCTGGACGGAGAGCCACCCGAGCACCAGATCGCGGTCGGGACCGTACTTGTGGTCGTCCAGGATCGCGAGGGGCACCACGGCCCGGGTCGCCAGGGGCGGGAAGGAGAATCCGCCCGAAGCGAGCAGGTAGTTGGTCCCCAGCACCGCGGAACCGCGCACCACCCCGATGCTCCCCACCACCTGCTTGGTGGATGGGCGGTCCAGGAGGAGCACGACGGAAAGCGTCGTGTCCCCTTCCCGCACCTGGACGAGGGTGTCCTGGAAGGAAAGCGAAGGCGGAGCGTCGGTGTTGGCGATGGAGACCGTGATGGCGCTCGGGTTGACCACCCCGATGCCGCTGGTTTGGTCGGGACCCAGGTCGAGGCGCACGCGAAGGGTGTCCGAATAGACGTTGTCCGGCATCACCTTCAGGCGGATGGTGTCCAAGGTGTCGCCGGAGGGGAAGACCGCCACGGAATCCAGGAGCTGGAAATTGGTTCCCCGCTTGGCGGTGGTGCTGGCCGGATCCACGGCGACCGGAAGGGAAACCTGCTGGCCTACCTTCCCAGAGAGGTGGACCACCACCTGGACCACGCCCCCCGGCAGGTTTTCGGGGACGGTGGTGTCGCCGGTGACGAAGCTCCCGGCCGGCGTGTACAGGTCCAGGATCCAACCCATCGCGGTCCAGTTGGTGGAAAGGGACGAGACCCAGGTGGTGTCGGTGAGAGACAGCCGCACTCCGAGTTCGCGGGGAGGCACGTAGCTGGAGGAACCGATCACAGACACGTAGAGGGAATCGTTCAGGAGGCTCGGCGCGAGGAAGGCGTAGAGGCTGTCCACCGGCTTGTAGTCGATGTTCGCCTTCGCCGAGCTGTCGAAGGTCGACCAGTAGAAGAAGACCTTGGCCCGGGTTTGCACCTGGAGTCCGGTCAGGGGATCCGTGAGGTAGTAGGCGAAGGGCAGAGGAGCCAGCGCGCCGTCCGCTTTGGGCCGCACGATGGAAGTGCCCCTGAGGGACAGGACGGGTTTGCGGGCACCGCCCTGGATGGTGCCCACTCCGATGTTCTGGCCGAAGGTGCCCCCGGAAAGGCCGCCCAGCACCGCCTGGAAGGAGTTCGTGGGAACGAAGCGGTTGTCGCCCAGGATCTGGACGGCGAAGGAATCGATGCCGACCCCGGCGGGAATGGTCGCGGTGCCGGACGCCGCCACGTAGTCCAGTCCCGCCACAGCGGTGCCGTTCGCGGTCTGGTAGGTGAAGGTCACGGGCAAGCCGCTGGTGGTGGGAAGGTGCGTCCTGGGGTCGACCAGATGGACGTGGAAGTAGATGGGCGTCTGGCTCCCGAGGATGGTGTCGCGGATCGCCGTCGCCGAATCGATGAACACCAGCGGGGCCGGGTCGTCGTCCAGGATGGTCCCCGTCGTCGATCTCACTCCGCCCTGCGCGTTGGGATCGGACGTTGTGACCTGGAGCGCGAAGGTCCGGTTGGTCTGGTGGATCAGATTCCCCACTCTCACGACAACGATTGCGTGAATGCTCCGGT
>CAYXXL010000296.1:0-4240 GCA_964469025.1 uncultured Fibrobacteria bacterium | reverse complement strand
GTAAACTTGCCCGGTGGCTGCTTCGGCTAAAGGAAGACGCGGATAAGCGCATCGCTGCGCAGAGGTCGAGTTAGTGCCAAGGAACCTCAGTCCAGCTATGCTAGCCGCGATTACGTCGCCCTCCTGGTCCCCCGCGATATTCGTCTCCATTCAGTTCGCTCCTTCCGCGCCGAGTCCCAACCCGGTGCTTCTCTGGTCGGGATACTCCTCTTTGACTACGAGCCTTGTCACGGGCACCTCCGCCACCTTCACCGGCCTCGGCTCTCTCCTCTCCATCACGCAAGTCGAGGAAGGCTCCACGATCAACGCACGCGGCATCGAGATCGAACTCAGCGGCCTCGACCCTACCCTCGCCCCCGACTCCCTGGCCGACTACAACCTCGGTCTTCCGGTGACGGTATGGCTCGCGGCTATGTCCGGAGGCGCTCCTATCACTAACCCGGTAGTACTCTGGAGCGGGGTCACCGACGAGCCGCAATTCAACGTCGGGGCGGAAGCCGTGACGTTGAGGCTCGCCTGCGAGAACGTCCTAGTGTCCATGAACGTCCCTGTGGACAGGCGCTATACCCCCCAAGATCAAAATATGACCTACCCCGGCGACACAGGTCTTTCCTTCGTCTATCAGATCGTGGACATCAACATCACCTGGGGCACCACCGTCCGGGCATCCGCAGCGGCCAAGAACGCAACCGGCGTATAACAACCGGCATATAACAACATGGCTGGATTAGGCAAGTTCCTCGAAGGCGTCGGACTCGTCGTCGCCGGAGTTATTCTCGCTCCTATCGTGCCCCCGCTTTCCCCTATGCTTATCAGCGCTGGGGCGGGCATGGCGCTCTCCGGCCTTGGCACAATGATCGCCGGTTCCGGCACCGGTCGCGACGGGACCACCACAGGAAGCCGCAACCCAATCAAACCGTGGGACGTGATCGAGGGGCAAGCGCGCGTCGGCGGTACTCTCGTCTATGTGAACTTCTGGCCTCCTCCTGTCGGCTATAGCCCCAGTGGCCCGTGGTGGACTCCATTTGGCCTCCTCCCGCAGCAATTCACGGCCCCCAACGCTTTTGTCGATCTCGTGTACGTGCTCGCGGCCCATCCGTGCCAAAGCGTGGATGCCGTGCTGTTCGAGGGCACTCCTATCGCAATCGACCCGACTGCGCTTGTGGCGGCGGGTGCCGGACTATCCGCCCCGACTCTCGGAGGCACGAGTTACACCCCGACGCAAACTCATAAACAGACCACTTCCATCTCGCGTTCCAACGGCGTAGTGACCGTGACATGCCCATTCGATATCCCTTCGCTGAACGCCGGCTACCCGGTCTTGTTGATGGATGCGCCCGGCGCGGACGGGCTAAGCTCCAACGGACTGTCCGGGACATATCTCGTAGCGCAGATTATATCCCGTAATCCCGGTGTGAGCCTTGTCTTTACCGTATTGAACGGCGGCAAGGATGTGACCGTCCCAGGCGGCACCTACACCACCGCCGGGTATGTAAGCACGGGCTGGCCTAACTATGGCCGCGACGTGTACGCGGAGTATCTACTGGGGGACCAGATATTAGGCCAGACTTTCGAGGGCATGGTGTCGGGCACTCCATTCCAAGGCACCGGCACCTTCGTCGGACCTAACTACGCCACCTCATCCCCCTCTATCCCCTCCGGAGGCGTCAACCCCTGGAACACTTACTGCTCTCTCCAAGGCAAGACCGCTGTGTTCCTCCGCCTATACTACGAGAAGCAGTTCTTCCAGTCCGGGCTTCCTCAAATCTCCTTCTTGGTCCATGGTAAACGAGACATCTACGACCCGCGTCTTGGACCGCTCACCGGGTTAAACACCGCAACCCTCTCCACGGGCGGGGCGGGAGGGTACGCGATGAACGACGTGCTCACAATAACGGGCGGGGGCGGAAGCGATGCACAGGTTACCCTTACCACAGTCAGCCCCACCGGCATCCCGGTCAGTTGGGCCACGACCGCCACTGGATATGGATATTCCCTCGGTGGGCCTTACTCCACCACGGGCGGAACCGGGAGCGGGGCACAGTTCCACATCACGGTTCTGGGGGGTATCTCCTCGGGCATCAACACAGTCTCCATCTCCACTGCCGGACAGAACTACAACGATGGGGATATCCTGCTCGTCAACTCTCCCGGCGGCTCGTGCGGATATGTGAAGGTATGGACCACCACCTCGGGCGGCGCCGTCACCTCCGTCGTTCCATACGCCTATAACGGCACTACCCACACCGCCCTTACCCCATTCGGCGGGTACTGGTACAACACGGGCGGTCCTTTCCCAACCACCATCGTCTCATCCATGCACAATGTGTTCACCGGGTTGAACGCGGCGGTAGGGAGTGGGACAGGCTGCACAATCAACGTCCTGACCGTGACCAACTCCAACACCGGAAGCAGCGGTGGGTACACCACGAACTCCGCGCTGGTGATTGCCGACTACATAGCGAACACGACTTGGGGGTACGGGGCGAATTACGTGCTGGAATCGGGCACGCAATCTCCATTCAACGCGATTGGAACCTCTGCGCTGGCTATCTCCGCCGATGTGTGCGATCAGCAGGTGCTTCTCGCGGAAGGGCAGTCTCTCTCCCCTCCCGGACCCGCGCAGTACGAGAGCATGTATGCAAGCAACGGGAGGTTCGAGTTGTCCCAAACTCCCGGCGACGTGCTCCAGAACCTTCTCACTTCCTGCGCGGGGCGCTTACTCTATGTCGGGGGCATATATTCTATCCAACCGGGGTACTGGACCCCGGCGGGGTTCCCTGCTGGGTTTCCCGCCGTGGCCCCGGTCGCGGCCACCGCGCTCAACTTTGAGCAGATCGCGGTCGGTCCCCCCGTGTGGCGTCCCAACATCAAAATCCGCGAATTATTCAACGCGGTCAAAGGGACCTATATAAACCCAGGCAACCGCTGGCAGTCGAGCGACTTCCCTTATTACGCGCAGGACTCTCTACACGGGTATGCCGGACCGCTCCAATACGGAGGAGACATCAACCTAGCGGTGGATCTGGGGAAGCGCCGCTACAAGGACATCCACCTCCCGTTCACGATCAGCGCGTCTATGGCGCAGCGTCTCGCTAAGATAGAGCTTCTCCGCGGGCGCAACCAGGGAGGGTACGGGCTGGGCACCGGGACGTTCCCGTGCGATATGTCCGGGTGGCAATGCGTGGCGCTCGATGTGCTGGTCGCTACCTTCACGCCTGTGCTGGGATGGAGTGGGAAGTACCTGGAAGTAACCGCCGTCAGATTCCGTGTGCAGAAAGAAGGAGGCGAAGGCGCGGTCGCGCTCAGCACGGAGCTGGACGTACAGGAGACAAGCCAAACAATTTACGATTGGTCCTACTTCGAGGAGCTGACCCCCGCCGGTTACCAGCAAGCCTTCTCTCCCCCTTCCTCCGCCAACGAGACAGTCCCGTTCCAGTGGTCTCCGGGCGGGGTCGCGCCGCTTGCCGGTGACGCGATCTACACAGCAGGCGCAGCGGGCACTGGAAACTTCGGGATTCTACCTATTTATGAAGCGGATGCATCGGGTATCGCTACCGCGAATCTTCAGATCACGGGCGTCCCCCCTCTCAACCAACTTGACACATCCCTCCTTGGTCCATTCGTATCCGCTTACGCTTCTCCCTCGGGCGGGTCTCTAGCGCCGGGAACGTATGTGGTAGGAGTGTCGGCGTTCGACGCAAGCGGGAATAACCTCGCATATCTCGACCTCGCGACAGTGGTGGTGGGCGGAGGGCAGGGCGCGGCATCGTGTTCCGTGAGTAATGCCGGGAGCGGGTACTTCGGGTCCGTAATCAACCTAGTCCTCCAGGGAGGGGGAAATAATTGCGTCGTAGCGGTTACCGTTTCGGGCGGGGCGGTCACGGGGATCTCGTCTATCGTGAACCCCGGAAATGGATACTCAGTCGGAAACTACCCCGCGAACGGAGGGTCGGGGCAGGGATGCGTGATAACTATCGGCACGCTCACTGGCGCTACGGCAACTGGCAGTATTAACCTTTACATCCCGGAGTGGGGATCTGGGAACAACGGCGGGGAAGTGTATATGGCGCAACTCACCGCAAACTCCTCGCAGATGCAAGGGCTGGCGGCGCTGGGAGAGACGCTCGCGGCGGATCAAATGCACTACCAGCAGACGCTTTCGCCGGGTCAAACTACCGCGAGCATCACGTCATTCAACGCCTCTACCGCTGGTGGCCCAGACACGCTGTTTGACCAT
>CAYXXL010000295.1:0-4261 GCA_964469025.1 uncultured Fibrobacteria bacterium | reverse complement strand
GTCGGCGCCGACCTGGTGGGCAAGATCGAGAAGGACATCCCCGAGGACGACCCCCGCAACGCGGCCACGATCGCCGACAACGTGGGAGACAACGTGGGCGACTGCGCGGGCATGGCCGCCGACATCTTCGAGTCCTACGAGGTCACCATCGTGGCCGCCATGATCCTCGGCTGGGCCTCCTTCGGGCACAAGGGCGTGATCTTCCCCATCCTGGTGCGCGCCATCGGGGTGTTCGCCTCCATCGTCTCCACCTACCTCGTGCGCGCCGGCAACAAGGGCAACGTGGCCTCGGCCATGAAGTCCATCAACGTCGGATTCATCACGGGGTCGGTCCTCTCCGTCCTCGGATTCCTCGTCCTGGGATGGTCGTACCTGCGCTTCGACGCGGGCATGGTGACCCGCGGGGTGCTCAATCCGGCCGCCTGGGAATCCATCAAGTCCCTCCCCCGCTGGGCCAACCTGGGACAGGTGGGGCTGGACATGCGACCGGCCATCACGACGCTCATCGGGGTGATCCTGTGCATCGCGCTGAACCGGGTGACGGAGTACTTCACGGGAACGGAATTCAGCCCCGTCAAGAACCTGGTCAAGACCTGTCGGACCGGACACGCCACCAACATCATCGAGGGACTGGCCCTCGGATTCGAATCGGCGGTGTGGACCGTCCTGGTCCTGGCGTTGGCCATCTTCTCCGCCGTCATGGTGTACCAGGACACCCACAACGCCATCTTCATCGCCTACGGCGTGGCGATGACGGGAATCGGCATGCTCACGCTCACGGGGAACACCATCTCCATGGACGTGTTCGGGCCCGTGGCCGACAACGCCAACGGCATCGCCGAGATGGGCTTCTCGAAGGAGGAGATGGGCGAGGAGTCGTACAGGACCTCGCGCCAGATCCTGGCCGACCTGGACGCGGTGGGCAACACCACCAAGGCCGTCACCAAGGGCGTGGCGATCGGGACCGCGGTGATCGCCTCCGTGGCCCTGTTCGCGTCGTACATCACCGTGATCGGGTCCGGAGGTGGTGGAGAGGACAAGGCTCTTCCCATCGCCCTGTTCGACCGCGTGGCCTCGCTGCTCACGATCTCCGATCCCAAGCTCCTGGTGGGGATGCTGATCGGCGCGTCGGTGCCCTTCCTGTTCAGTTCCATGCTGCTGCGCGCCGTCAGCCGCGCGGCCTACCTGATCGTGGGCGAGTGCCGCAAGCAGTTCAAGGACAAGGAGATCTGGGCAGGCACCAAGAAGCCGGACTACGCGAGCGTGGTGGCCATCTGCACGTCCTCCGCCCAGAAGGAGCTCATCGGCCCGGCGGCGCTGGGCGTGGTGACCCCGCTGCTGGTGGGCTTCGTGCTGGGGCCCGTGGCCCTGGCCGGATTCCTGGCGGGATCCATCGCGACGGGCGCGCTCCTCGCCTCCTTCATGGCCAACGCGGGCGGAGCTTGGGACAACGCCAAGAAGTGCGTGGAGGACGAGCCCCGCGACCTGGAGAAGAACACGGGCAAGGGCTCCGAGAAGCACAAGGCGGCCGTCACCGGCGACACCGTGGGAGATCCCCTGAAGGATACGGCGGGACCGGCCATCAATCCGCTGCTCAAGGTCATGAACATGGTTTCGGTGCTCACCGTGCCGCTCATGCTGGTGTACGACAAGAAGCTGGTCGACTTCGTGAACCAGGGTTGCCAGGAAGTCCACTTCGCCCTGGACAAGGCCCTGGTGCACCGCCCCAACGACCTCACCTTCTGGATCTGCACCTTGCTTTCGCTGGGAGTCATCTCTTGGGCCATCTGGCAGTCCAAGCGCGAGAGCCCCGAGTTCAAGAAAATCGAGAAGGAGATGGACGAAGCCTGATCCGGATGTCCTGCGAATTCCGCAGGACCCGCCGCTAGATGCCGGCCGCGGTGGCAGCTCCCGCGGTCTGCAGTCGCCAAAGCCGTTCGTAGAGCCCCTCTCGGGCCAGAAGCTCGGAGTGGGTCCCGCGTTCGCGGATGGTGCCGTGGGAAAGGACCACGATCTCCCCGGCCTCGCGCACGGTGGAAAGGCGATGGGCGATCACCAGCGTGGAACGCTCCCCGAGGACCCTGTTCGTGACTTCCTGGAGGGCCTCCTCGGACTGGGCGTCGACGGAGGCCGTGGCCTCGTCCAGGATGAGGATGGCGGGATCGTGGCAGAGCGCCCTGGCGAATGACAGAAGTTGTCTTTGCCCGGTGGACAACCTGGCCCCGCGCTCGCCCACCGGCGTGTCCATCCCCAGCGGAAGCGAGTCGACGAGCTCGCCCAGGCGCACGTCGTCGATCAGTTCGCGGATCCGGTCGCGGGAGACGCTCCGCCCCAGCGCGACGTTCTCGAAAATGCTGCCCGGGAAGAGATAGGGTTCCTGGAGCACGATGCCCAGGAGCCGCCCGCGTTCCCGGCGCGGGATCCGGCGCAGGTCCCGACCGTCGATCCGTATGGATCCCGACTGCGGATCGTGGAACCGGCACAGCAAGGCCGCGAGGGTCGATTTTCCGCTTCCCGTGGCACCCACCAGCGCCACCGAACTCCCCGGCCGGATGGACAGATCGATGTCCCGGACCACGGGATGCGCGGGATCGTACCCGAAGGTCACCTTCCGGAATTCCACGATCCCCTGGACCGGACCCGAGGCCGCGGGGTCCCCCGAATCCGGCACCACCGTGTCCTCTCCCAGCACCTGGAACACCCGCTCCGCCGCGGCCAGGGACTGCTGGAGGTTGGTCACGCGGTCGGACAATTCGCGCAGCGGCCGGAAGAAGAGGCCCATGGTCCAGGAAAAGGAGGCCAGGGTGCCGAGGCTCGCGTCCCCACGCCGGAAGAGCCAGGCCCCGGCGAGGAACAGGGTGATGGTCGCCAGGTCGGTGAGGAAGTTCACCGAAGGGAAGTAGTAGGAGTAGTAGGAGACGTTGCGGTACCAGGCGTCGCGGAGCGTGTCGTTGTGCGCCCCGAATTCGGCGGCGCGCCGTTTCGCCAGACCGAAGGCCCGCACGAGGAAGGCGCCGTCCAGGTTCTCCTGCAACGACGTGTTCAGGGAGGCGATCTCCTTGCGGACCTCGCGGTTGGAGTCGCGCACGCGGATCCGGAAGATGTGCGTGGCCAGCAGCATGGGCGGCAGGAAAACCAGGCAGCACAGCGCGAGCCGCCAATCCCCGACCAGCACGTAGGCGGTCCCGAACAGCAGCATCAGGACGGAACTCGTCAGGTCCAGGACGACCTCCGATAGCAGCCGGTTGATGGCGTCCACGTCGGTGTTCAACCGCGTCATCAGCTCGCCCACCGGCCGCTTGTGGAAGAAGGCCATCCCCTGGCCCAGCAGGTGCCTCCAGAGGTGGGTCCGCAGTCCATGCACCACCGCCGCCGACACGTATTCGATGGCCACCGCCCTCAGGAATCCCGCCGCCGCCGCGCCCGCCACGGCGGCCAGGAAGATCAGCACCAGGACATGGATGCGACCCGTGTCGGCACCTCCTTCGAGGAGGTCGATGATCTTCTTCAGGAGGTAGGGGCCGGCGAAGGGAAGGAGTTCCTCGGCCACCATGAGGAGGGCCGATATTCCCAGGAGCCACCGGACCGGCTGGGCATAGGGCCAGAGCCTGCGCACCAGGGACGCGTCGGAGACCCGCTTTCCGCTCATGCCTCGGCGATCTCCCGTTCCAGGGCCTGGAGACGCCAGGCCTCGGCGTAGTATCCGTCCAGTTCGAGGAGCTCGTCGTGGGTGCCGAGCTCCGCCACCTCGCCCTTGTCCAGCACCAGGACGCGCTGCGCGAAGCGGAAGGCGGAATACCTGTGGCTGGTCAGGACGAGGCTCCTCCCTTCCAGTTGCGGACCCAAGCGTTCCAGGATGCGGGTCTCGGTCTGCGCGTCCACCGCGGAGAGGGTGTCGTCCAGGAGCAGGACCGGTGCCCGTCGCACCAGGGCGCGGGCCAGCGCGAGTCGCTGCCGCTGTCCGCCGGAAAGGTTGATGCCGCGTTCTCCGAGCACGGCTTCCAGGCCGTGGGGGATCTGCGGAAGGTCCTGGTCGAAGCAGGAGGCCGCCAGGTAAGGGAGGGGGTCGGGCGCCATCACGCCGTCGGGCGCGCCCAGGGCCAGGTTCTCGGCGATGGTCGCGGAAAACAGGAACCCGTCCTGGGGAACCAGGGAAAAGTACGCCGCGGCGTCTTCGGTGGACACTTTGGACAGATCCTGTCCATCCGCGAACACGCACCCGGGCGGGGGTCTGCGCAGGCCGGAGAGCAGGTGGAGGAGG
>CAYXXL010000294.1:0-4283 GCA_964469025.1 uncultured Fibrobacteria bacterium | reverse complement strand
GGACCGTTGACGGTACTTTCCAGAGTGTTGGTGGTCTGACCGATGGGCAGGCCGGTCACCGGAATGGAGAACACACCTCCGTTGGTCGTGACGGTGTCCGTGGTGCTGTTGTACGTGGCGATGACGTACAGGCCGCTCTGGGCCGGAAGGACTTTCCCCGTGACCGTGATCACCGTGGTGCCGTTGGGGACGGTGGTGTCCAACGCCAAGGGGGACGTCACCGACAACAGGTAGGAGGTCGTGTTTCCCCCACCGTTGTTGTTGTTCGAGGATGTGGGAGCGGATCCCTTGCTGTCGCACGAAACCAAAAACCCGGCCACGATGGCCACGACCAGTGACGTCGCCCAAATGATCGGTTTCCTCATTGCGCTCGCTCCTTGGGAAGGTAAAGGTCCCGCTCGATGGGGATCACTCATCCTCCCATTCTAGGCACCTTGGAGAGGGGACGTCAAGCAGTTCCTAGGGGATCCGCCCATTTTCCGTCCTCGAGATCCGCGGGGAACCATCGTTCAAAGCACGAAAAGGTTGTCCCGATGGACCGCTTCCTGGGGCACGGACCTTCCCAGGATCTCCTGGAAATCCGAGGAGGCGTGGCCCAGCAGGCGGGTGGTCTCCGCCGAGGAGAAGTTGGAAACGCCCCGGGCGATGGCCTTGCCGCGCGGCGTGGCCAGTTCCACCACGGTCCCGGCCGCGAAGGTGCCTTCCACCTTGCGTATGCCGGCGGGAAGGAGGGACGCTCGGCGCTCCAGCACCGCACGGACCGCGCCATCGTCAAGCAACAACTTCCCCTTCGGGGTGGAAACGAACCGGATCCAGCGCTTGCGAGCACCCAACTTCCTTTGGGCCGGAAGGAACAGCGTTCCCGTCGGAGCCCCGGACACGATGGCCAGGAGGTCGGCGGTGAATCCGTTGGCGATGACGCAAGCGGACCCGGATTCCGTGACGGTGCGCGCCGCCATGAGCTTGGTGATCATCCCGCCCGTGCTCGCCACGCTCCCCGTCCCGCCCGCCAACGCTTCGATTTCGGCGGTGACCCTGTGCACGATCGGGATCAGGTGGGCGGAGGGATCCAGCTTCGGGTTGGCGGTGTAGAGCCCGTCGATGTCGGACAGGATCACCAGGAGGTCCGCTTCCAGGAAATGGCAGACGTCCGCGGAGAGCCGGTCGTTGTCCCCCACCTTGATCTCGGAAGTGGCCACGACGTCGTTTTCGTTCACGATGGGCACGACCCCTCGTTTCAACAGGGCTTCCGTGGCTTGTCGGATGTTCCCGAACCTCTCCGGGTCGCGGAAGTCCTCCGCGGTGAGGAGGTATTGGGCCACCGGCACGCCGCGACGCCCGAAGGCTTCGTCGTAGAAGTGCATCAGGCGGATCTGACCGACCGCCGCGCAGGCCTGCTTCTGCGCCAGAAGTTTCGGCTTCGTGGCATGGCCCAGGATTCCCATGCCCACGCCGACCGCCCCGGAGGTCACCAGCACGACCTCCCGGTCGCTGCCGCGCAGCGCCACGATCTGGTCGACCAATAGTTCCAGTTGCTCCGGAGCCAATCCCCCGCCCTCGTGGGTCAGAAGGCGGGTCCCCACCTTCACCACCACGCGTCGGACGTCGGGAAGGAGGTTGGCCCGCAAGCTCGCGCTCAAGCCCGTACCCCGTGCAGGATCTCGGCAGCCTCGCGGGCCTGGAACCGACCGTCGAACAACGCCTTCCCCACGATCACGCCTTCGAGCCCGGGGTGGGCCAGGTCCAGGATGGCGCGAAGGTCTTCCAACGCCGAAATCCCCCCCGAAACGATGGTGGCAAGGTCCGTGGCATCCGCAAAGGCGGTGGTGGCGGCGAGATTGGGTCCCTGGAGCATGCCGTCCTTCGCGATGTCGGTGAACACGCAGGTGAGCACCCCCAGGGCACGCATCGCCCTGCCCAGGTCGTCGGCGCGCAGTCCATCGCCCTCCACCCATCCCGACACCTTCGCGATCCCGTCCCGCGCGTCGATCCCGACGATCACGCGTTCGGGGCCGAACCGATCCAGCATCGCTTCCACCGTGGTTGGATCCCGGGCGGCGACGGTTCCCGCGATCACCCTGCCCACGCCCCACTCTTCCAAGGCGCGCGCGGCGTCGTCCACGGTGCGGATGCCGCCCCCCAGCTCGGTGGGGCAGTCGGTCGCGCGCACCATCCGGCGCACGGCATCGCCGTTTCGGGAATTCCCCTCGAAGGCCGCATCCAGGTCCACCAGGTGGATCCGATCGGCCCCGCCCCGGCCCCAGGCATCCGCGATCTCCCATGGAGCTTCGCTGTAGACGGTCTTCCGGTCCCTCCTGCCTTGGACCAGGCGGACCGCGCAACCGTCGATCAGGTCGACGGCGGGGAGAAACTGGATGCGTTTGGCCATGCGCTCCCAAATGGAGAAAAACTCTCCGATGGATGGAGGCCGGCGCGGCTTGCCGCCGGCCCGGGATCCATCAGGCCTTGATGACCTTGATCGCCGAGGCGACCTGCTTCTCCAGCACGGAAAGGCCCGCCTTGCGGAGCTCCTTGCGCACCGAATCCAGGTTCGCGACGGCTTCCGCCACCGCGGCATTGGCCTTGATGCCGTAGACGATGCCTTCCTCGGAGGGCTCGCGGGTCACGCCGTAGCCGAGCTCGCGCGCGCGCTCGACTTCGCGGGCCAGCGTGCGGGGATGGACCGGAAAGCCGCGACGGGCCAGTTCCTTGAGCACCGCGACTTCGGTGGCCGGTCCGGTCTGGTCCTTCAAGGTGTCGATGAGCGCCTTGAGCTTGCGCGCCTGCACGACGTAGGACGCCTCCCCGCGGTCGACCTTGGGCTTGCTGGGCTTGGCGGTCTTGGTCTTCGCCTTGGTCTTCGCCATCTTGGACTCCTCTGTATCTGCTGTGGTGGTGGTTTTTCTGCTCTGCCGGGAACGAACCGGTCCAGGTCGGATTTTGACGACAACGTAGATGATCGCATGGTCCCCGGGCAAGGTCAAGAGGCGGATTTTGTCAAGACTGTCCTCCGGGGGAGCACAGGTCGGATTCCGGTCGGCAGATTTTTCCTCCTCGGAGCACCGGAAAACCGGTGGAAGGGTCGTGGTCCCGGCTCTGCCGAAACCCGGCATCCCCAATCCAGTTTCCGTCTTCCCCAGGGCTGCCATGGCATCGTGGTCCGGGAAGGGCCGGAACGGTTTTCGTCGAGGTTTCGGGGCATTTCCCGGGATCGGCGCCGCCGGGATAGGTTCTACCTTTGCCACCCCATGTCCACCAAACCTCAGCCATCCACCCTCCTCGAGGCCCTGGACCAGGTCCTGGAAGAGCGGAAAAGCCAGGATCCCGACCGATCCTACGTGGCCAAGCTCTACCGCAAGGGCATCGCCAAGATCCTGGAAAAGGTGGAGGAGGAGTGCCGGGAAACGGTGGAGGCCGCCTCGGAGGAGGGCACGGACCACCTGGTCCGCGAAGTGGGCGACCTCTGGTTCCACTCCCTGGTGCTGCTCCACCACCGCGGCCGCTGCGGTGCCGACGTGATGGACGAGCTCGCGCGCCGGTTCGGCGTTTCGGGCCTGGTCGAGAAAGCTTCGCGCCCCCCCAAGGAAACGCAAGGATGATCCAGGTCGGAATCCCTTCCAAAGGCCGCCTCCACGAACCCCTGGTGGCCCTCTTGAAGCAGGCAGGCTACCGATTCAAGGTGGACGGGCGCAGCCTGCGCATCCCTGCGGGGGCGGACACCTCGCTCGTGCTCCTGCGCACCGACGACATCTCCACCTTGGTGGCCGCGGGCATCCTGGACGCAGGGATTTCCACCCAGGACATCGTGGAAGAGAGTCGCGCCACCGTCGCGGAAGTGCTTCCCCTGGACATGGGGCACTGCCGCATCGTGGTCGCGGTGCCGGAAAACGGACCGGTCCTGGACCCCTCCCACCTGCACGGAAGGACCATCGCCACCTCGTTCCCGCGCCTGGCGGAGACCTTCTTCCAAAAGCACGGGGCGGCTCCCCGCTTCGTCGAGGTCGGAGGATCCTGCGAAGCCATGGTCCCGCTGGGGCTGGCCGAAGCCATCGTGGACATCACCGAGACCGGGAATTCGCTTCGGGACAACGGCCTGCGGATCCTCGCGGAGATCGGATCCTACCAGACGGTCCTGGTCGCCCGCCCGGAACGCGTGGACGACCCCGAGATCCGCCAACTCGCCCGCAGGCTCCAGGGCGCGATGATCGCGCAGACCTACCGCCTCGTGGAGTACAACATCCGCCGCGAACGGCTCGCGGAAGCGGAGAAGGTCACTCCCGGCT
>CAYXXL010000293.1:0-4286 GCA_964469025.1 uncultured Fibrobacteria bacterium | reverse complement strand
TTGCTCACCGCTAGCGGTTGCCTTCGTCGGCCTCCGGTGACCTACTTCGACTTCACGGCACACACTGATGTTCCCGAGGGAGTGGGTCCAGGGTTGAACGATGCCCGGGGGCAACCCATCTTGGAATGGGGAATCTTTTCCGGGTCCAGCATCGTGATCGCCTACGACCAGAAGATTCCTGACACGGTCTACATCTCCTGGGCAGAAGGTGTCCAAAGACTACCGTCAATTGCTTGACTTCCGATCCCTTCTCCCACCCATCGATCCGACGCGACAGAAATACCTCGCCCAGTTCTGGTTCCATCCGGGCGGCAAGGTCGACGTGAAGGTCGACACCGTGCCCATCGGAGACTGCAAGGACACTGAAGGGTTCGATGGGACCAGCATCCCTCAATACGGCCCGTGCTCGGTGACCGGAAAGTGGTGAGGGTGCGCACGTCCGAGGACGTGATCTCCCGCACACGGGAGGGTCCGCGAAGCATCTGACCTCCGATCTATTCTTGCCTGGGTGGTCCCCCGCCGCCGGCGACCTTCGCAGGCAAGTCTCTCACGGTGGTGCCCCCTCCAGCGCGGAGTCCCGTTCACTATTCCGGACGGTTCGAGTGAACACAACGTGCGAAATCCGCAGGGCCGTTGGGGAGCCTCGGGGTAACTTCAAGTCATGACATCCTTCTGCCACGGAATGTTGCCAAAGGATGTCGCCACGGCTCTTGCCGTCTGCATCGGCTTTTTGGGCTCCTTCGTTTCGGTCGCTTCGCTGAAGCTGGTCGTTCCGAGGGTCGCTCTTCCTCCGCCCAAAACTCCAGGAGAAACGCAGTGAACATTTCCCCGACCGCCCTAGGGCGTTCCCTACCGCCGCGAGCGACGATGGCCCTGCCCCTCGCCCTTTGCATGGGAGCCCTCGCCCAAAGCATCACCCTCGACGGAACCGCCGGGGGCAAGCTCTACGAAGGCATCGGTGCCGTCAGCGGAGGTGGCGCCACGTCCGCCATCCTCAAGGATTACCCCGAGCCCCAGAGGAGCCAGATCCTGGATCTGCTGTTCAAGCCCAACTTCGGCGCTTCCATGCAGGCGCTGTACGTGGAAGTGGGTGGAGACGGAAATTCCACGCAGGGATCCGAACTCAGCCACATGCACTCCAGGACCGACGAAAACTACGGCAGGGGATACGAGTGGTGGCTGATGTCCGAAGCCGTCAAACGCAATCCAGCCATCACGCTGGACGGCGCGGCGTGGAGCGCCCCCGGCTGGATCGGCAACGGCAATTTCTGGTCCCAGGACATGGCGGACTACTACACCAAGTGGATAAGAGGTTTGAAGGCAAACTACGGCCTGACGATGAACACCATCGGCTGCCGCAACGAGAAGGGCGTCAACGAGGCTTGGGTCAAGACGTTCCGGACCACGCTCGACAACGCCGGCCTGACCGGGGTGCGCATCCACGCCTTCGACAACTGGGGCACGACCAAGTGGGACTGGGTGGGAGACATGAACAACGACGCCACCTTGCGGAGCGCGGTGGCGATCATCTCCAACCACACCATGTCGGAAGTGCCCGCCACCGCCTCGGTGCAGCAGTGGAGCAACCAATGGAACAAGCCGATCTGGAACACGGAGGAGCACCCCTACACCACGGGATTCAACGGCGCGTTGGAGGTCGTCCACGACTTCAACATCAACTACGTCCAGAGCCACGTCACGAAAATCATCAACTGGTACCTGGAGAATTCCACCTATTCCGTCGAACCGCAATACAACATCGACGCTCCCGTGCAGGCTTCCTCTCCCTGGAGCGGCCACTACTCGGTCGTTCCCAAGATCTGGGCCTACGCGCACTACGGCCAATTTTCGGCAATCGGGTGGACCTACCTGAATGGCGGCAGCGGAAATCTGGGCTCCAAGGGGACCTATGTCACGCTGGCCAACGGGGCCGACTACAGCGTCATCGTCGAGACGCAAGGCGCGGGCGGGACCCAGACCCTCAACCTGAGCGTCAAGGGTGGGTTGTCGACCGGCAAGGTCCATGTCTGGCGCAGCAACAGCACCGCCCAGTTCGTCCCGCAGACGGACATCACCCCGACCAACGGCGCGTACTCCATCAGCCTCGAGGCGAACTCGATCTACACGCTCACGACGACGACGGGCCAGCAGAAGGGCGGCTTCGCCGGTGTTCCCGCCGCCGCCGCCTTTCCTTTCCCCTACTACGAGACCTTCGACCACTATTCGGACGCCAAGGCCTGGGGCTACCAGCCGCACTACTTCGCGGACATCGACGGAGGGTTCGAGATCGCCGCGAATCCGTCGGGTACCGGAAAATGCGTGCGCCAAGTCGTCTCGCAGCAGGCCCAGAGCTGGGCACCCGAGTGGTATCCGTACACCATTTTCGGCGACCCGACGTGGAACAACTACGAAGTCAGCGCGGACGTCTACTTGGACGACGGAGGATGGGCCGGGGTCATGGGTCGGGTGTCGAGCACGGGCAGCGGCTATGGATGCAACCCCACGGGCTACTACATGCGCCTGGATGGCGCCGGAAACGCATCCCTATGGACCGAACCGGGAAAGCAAATCTCCAGCGGCAAGGCATCCGGAGTGGCCGGGAATCAGTGGCACAACGTGAAGATTCAATTCAACGGGACGACCATCACGGGATTCGTCGATCGGGTGCAGGTGTTCAAGGTCACCGACAACACCTTTTCCAGCGGACTTGCGGGGCTCGCGACAGGAGGCGACAACGGCGCGAGGAACACCGCGTACTTCGACAATCTGCTTGTCAATACCGTGAACGGCGCGACACCCGCTCCGACGGTTTTTGCACAAGATGCCAATCCGATCTACGGAGGTTCCACTGGAATCTCCCGGCAGAGGAACGTGGAGCCGGTTCCCGCGCTGGGCAAAATGTCCATGGTGGGAGAAATCCTTCAATTGAATCTTCCCGGCTGGACCCAAGCGAGCATCGAAATCTTCTCTCTCGATGGGCGCAAGCTGGGCTCCCTGCAAACCGAACTTTTCGATGGTCAAGCGAATTTGCATCTGGGAAAGGTGGCCGGGAGCGGGGTGCGCGAATTGCGTGTGGCCGGGGATGGCGGCAGATTGAATCAACAAATCGTGCTGCCGTAGTTCCGGACGGTGGTGGTATCGGTCATCCGCGTCGCGGTGGTGCGATGACCCCATGGACAGGATTGGGCATCTCCCATTCCTCCAATCTGGCGCGCGGGGAAAACATCCCCCACGCCTTGTCGATGGAATCCCTCGCGGACCATCGCGTTCGGGACCAACCCGGTTCTTCTCGAACCAGGCCGTGCGGGCTTGTAAAAAAAGACCGTCTGATCCCTCTTTCTCGCGGTAAGTTCCTATCAGGTTTGCCGGTTTGCCCGGCGGACGCTTTGTCGGTTACGATCCCTTGCTCCACTTGAATCCTCCGGACCTCGGGCCTTTGGGGGTTTCGATACGCGTCAGGAGAAAAACCATGAATCGACGTGTCCATGGAATTTGCGTGAATGGCTTGATCCCACACTTGTTCCTCGCCTTTGCCATGGTCGTTCCCGTGGCAGCCTTCGAAGCGCCTCTTCCGGACACGGTCGCGAACGATTCGACCAGCGCGCCAGTTTCCGTCCCCCAGGCGAGAGACCGACCGCTCGCCTTCAGGACAAACGGGGGAGGAGGCTTGGAGCTCGGTGGATGGTGGTTCCCCAACCAAGGGCGAGCCTTCGAGATCGGAGGTGTCGGGTCGAAGCCTTCCGGCTTGTCTTTCGGAGCCACCTTCGAGGTCGGGGATCCCGGAAATTCGCAGAAAACCGCCTACGTCTGCGGAACCTACGGCTGTTCCGACGACAAATACCAGAAGGTGCTCTGGGCGCTCGACATCATGACTGGCTGGTCGGAGAGGGGCCTTCTCGCCGACTGGCTCGGCGTTCGACTTCTGGCCGGAATCAGCGGGACCGACATCTCGGAAAGCATCGACGATTGCAGCGACTGCTCCTCCTTCGACCATTACTCCCTGGGATTCGTCCTCAGGCCGGAAGTCGCCCTGTACTTCCCCCTCGGGCAGGCTGGGCCGGGAACTGACGGAGCGGACTGGCTCCTGATCCTCAGTCCCCGGCTGGACCTGGGAAGCCTGGAACCGGGTTGGTCGTTCGGCGTGCAATTGGGCGTCCATGCTCGATAGGATGACCCTCTGGCCCGATCCCCGTCCCAGGTCGGGAGGCGCAGTAGGTGACAAACAGGTCCCGATGGTCGCAAAACCGTGGTGCGGAAGACGGATCGAACGTCGATGGTGGCGGGAC